>MNYA01000301.1 GCA_001872985.1 bacterium CG2_30_54_10
CCGGAGGGCGCAAAGCGCCCGACCGCGGGGGATGAGCCTCGCGAATTCACTTCGCGAGGCGAAGGGGGGCGCGTGCCCCCCTTTTTTGAGAAGTTACCCCTTTTCAATAACCCCCGGAAACTTTCCGTCATACCCGCGGAGGCGGGCATCCAGGCTTTTGATCAGGCTGAATTCCAGCCTTCGCGGGAATGACGGTAATAACCAACTTTTGAAAAACCGCCTGCTTTTCCCAAACCTACTGAAAAGTTACCCTTTGACGACGAAACTGATCATTCGCTTGGGCACGACGATGAACTTGACGATCTGCTTGCCTTCGACCCACTTACGGATCTTATCGCTCTTCAAACATTCCGCTTTGATCCGATCATCGTCCAGGTTGACCGGGATCTTGACCTGATCTCGGAGCTTGCCGTTAACTTGTACCGGAAGCATAACCTCGGTTTCCACGAAGGCTCTTTCATCCCATTTCGGCCATTGCTGTTCGTGTACCGAGCCTTTTTCACCGACCTTTTGCCAAAGATCCTCCGCCATGAACGGGGTGATAGGCGCCAGAAGCTTCAGGAAGGTTCGGATCGCTTCCCGCCACAGTGCCGACTGCGTCAGACTCTTGTTTTTGGAAAAGTCGGCGAGAGCGTTGGAAAACTCCATCAGACGAGCAATTGCGGTGTTGAAGCTGAAGTTTTCAATGTCCTGGGTGACAGACTTGACAGTCTTGTGGATCAAACGGTTGAGGTTGACCGCTTCTCCGCCCATCGAGGTGAACTGGTCTCCGGGGTATTCCTGAACCTGCTCGTAAACGCGGTTGACGAAGCGGGACATGCCGCGGATTCCTTCGTCCGACCAAGCTACCTCAAGTTCAAAAGCACCGAGAAACAGAATAAACGCACGCAAGGTATCGGCCCCGTATTTTTCGACCATCTCGTCCGGGGTAATCACATTTCCCTTCGATTTGCTCATCTTCTGGCCGTTGGCAGCCAGCATCATCCCTTGGTTTCGAAGCTTTGTAAAAGGTTCGGCGAAGGAAATGAGCCCCTCGTCCTGCATGACTTTTGTCCAGAAGCGGGCGTATAGCAGATGCATGACCGCATGTTCCGCTCCGCCGACATACAGGTCAACCGGCAGCCAGTGAGCGGCTTTTCCCTGATCGAAAGGCGCAGCGTTCAACTTGGGATCAATGAAGCGCAGGAAATACCAAGACGAGCAGGCGAACCCATCCATCGTGTCGGTTTCGCGACGGGCGTTTTTGCCACAGACTGGGCATGGGGTGTTAATCCATGAATCGATGCGAGCCAAAGGGGAGCGACCATCATCAGCGGGTTTATACTCCTTGATTGGAGGGAGCCGGACGGGCAGCTCATGCTCAGGAACCGGAACCGTTCCGCATTCCGCGCAATGAACGATTGGAATTGGGGCTCCCCAGTACCTTTGGCGGGAGATCAGCCAATCGCGGAACTTGTAATTCACTCGTTTTTCGCCCTGCTTGCGGCTTTCCAACCATGTTCCCATTTGGTCGATGGCTTCGGCCGAGGTCTTCCCGGAAAATTCGCCGGAGTCGGCGAGGATGCCGTATTCGGTAAAGGCGGCAGCAAGAGGAGCTTGTTTTTGCCCGGCCGGAGTGATGACCTCCCGAATCGGAAGATCGTATTTTTTCGCGAAGGCAAAATCACGCTCGTCGTGCGCGGGAACGGCCATGACAGCGCCGGTTCCATAGTGAACCAGGACGTAATCTCCGATAAAGATCGGGATCTTCTCGTTGTTGAACGGGTTGACCGCGAAAGATCCGAGGTTGATCCCGGTTTTTTCTTTTTCGGTAGAGAGCCTGTCGATCTCACTCTTACGGCGAGCCGCGGCGACGTATTCCAGAACCTCGGAACGGCGTGAAGGGTGGGTCAGTTTCTCGACCAGGGGATGCTCGGGCGCCAGTGTCATGAAGGTGACCCCAAAAATCGTGTCGACGCGTGTGGTGAAGACTGGAACATCAAGTTCAGCGCCGCCATTGGGATCGCCTGCTTTGAAAATGACCTCAGTTCCGAGCCTGCGCCCGATCCAGTTTTCCTGCATTTTCTTGATCATTTCGGGCCAATCCACCGTTTTCAGGTCATCCAGAAGGCGATCGGCATAAGATGTAATGCGGAAATACCACTGTTTCAGGTCTTTTTTTTCGACCGCGCTGTCGCACCGCCAACAACGGCCCTGTTCCACCTGCTCATTGGCGAGAATGGTCCGGCAACTTGGGCACCACCACTGGGCCCCCGCGGCCTGATAAGCCAGCCCTCGCCGGTAAAGCAGCAGAAAGAACCATTGGGTCCATCGATAGTATTCCGGGTCAGTTGAGTTTATCTCGCGACTCCAGTCGTAGGAACACTCTACGAGCGTCAGTTGACGTTTGTAGTTGGCCGCATTTCGGGCGGTGGTTTCACTCGGGTGGACCCCTTGCTGAATGGCGTAGTTTTCGGCGGGAAGTCCGAAAGCGTCCCAGCCCATCGGATGCAGGACATTGAAGCCCTGCATCCGCTTCATTCTGGTGATTACGTCCGTGGGAACGTAGTTTCGGAGGTGGCCCACCGAAAGGCCGCTTCCCGAAGGGTAAGGAAAGAAATCGAGACAGTAAAACTTTTTTTTCGAATTGTCTTCCAGGGTGGTGTAAAGGCCCCGGTCAGCCCATATCTGATGCCACTTTTCCTGCAACTTTCTGAACTCGTATTTCTCTCTCATCTCAACCCCCCGGTGAAATTGAATTTGGCTTCACATAATAGTGTCCGGGCCTCGGAAAGTCAATGTTCATCCTGGAAACAAGCAGGTTGTCCAAACTTGGATCCGTCGTAACGCCTTTTCCATTGCCCGAAGGAAGGAATACGGGTAGAATGATTTTGGTAAAGTTTCAAAACGCCCATTCGCATGACGTTTTGTTTCCGAGTTCAGGAAAACCTGTAAATGAAGGACGTAAAGGTGGCAAAGACCAACTACCAGTTCCAAAAACGCCAAAAAGAGATTCGAAAAAAGAAGAAGGCGGAAGAGAAGCGTCAGCGCAAGCTTGACAAGAGTTCCCCCCTCCCGCCGGATGGAAGCCCCGAACAGGTCCCCGTCGACGTTGTCGAGGAGAAGAAACCCTAGCTCTACCCCGTCCTGAGTTGCTCATGCGGAGGCGCGGAGATCGCGAAGATCGCGGAGAGAAGAAGAGAAGATCGAAATATTGGCGTTGTTTGCCTTTGCCTGCGGTGTGACCTTTGAAGGATGTAAAGGTTGTTACCAACTCAGGCTGTGTTTGGATGTCCGGAAAGTAGCGGAGGCTTTCAGCCTCCCAAGAGGCGGTTGAAAGCCGCTGCAACTTTGGGCCGGCACATGGTGCAAAGGTCAAAGGTCACGCCCTTTACCCGCGTTCTCCGGGGTTTTGCGTGGAAATGAAATGAAGTAGAATTAGCATGCGGGAGTTTCAATAGGAGAGCTGTCGTATGAAAATGCCGGTACTCTTTAGAAGTACAAATCGTAACTCTCCAGTGGTCGGATTGAAGGAGGCCCTGTTGAGGGGCCAGGCCCCGGACAAAGGCTTGTACATGCCCGAAGTGATTCCGCGCTTCGAAATCGGGGAAATTCTTTCCCTCAAAGAGAAGCCCTACCATGAGGTAGCTTTCCGTGTTTTGCGTGAGTATTGCCGGAAAGTCATTTCCGATGATCTTCTCCAGGCAATTTGCCGGGAAGTTTACGATTATGAGGTTCCTCTCGAGCCCGCCGGCAACCGAAGTTTTGTAATGCGCCTCGATCGGGGCCCGACCGCATCATTCAAGGATTTCGCGGCGCGGATGATGGGCCGTCTGATCGGCCATTTCACCAGGCAGGACGTCCATCCCCTTACGATTCTGACCGCCACATCGGGTGACACAGGAAGCGCCATTGCGCAGGCGTTCTTCGGTGTGGCCAACATTCGTATTGTTGTCCTTTTCCCGGTAAACGAGGTTTCAGATCGTCAGCGCAAGCAGATGACCACGCTCGGAAAGAATGTCGCTACGATCGCGATCGATGGGAAATTCGACGATTGTCAGGCGCTTGTGAAACGCGCATTCGCCGACCCCGAACTGAAAGATCTCCGTTTGTCATCGGCGAATTCCATCAACATCGGCCGCCTTTTGCCCCAAAGCTGTTATTACGTCTACGCGTATTCCAGATTGACAAAAGACGGGGAACCGATTGTTTTCTCGGTTCCCTCAGGGAACTTCGGCGACCTTATGGGCGGGGTGATCGCGAAGCGGATGGGAGTCCCGGTGAGTCGTTTCGTCGTCGCGACGAATGCGAATGATGAGGTTCCTCGCTTCTTTGAAACGGGCAAATACGATCCAATTGTTCCCTCACGCGTCTGCATCTCGAATGCCATGAATGTCGGTCATCCGTCGAATCTGGCACGCCTTGTTGATTTCTACGGAGGGCAGATGGACGAAGTTGGAGCGATCATTAAAGCACCCGACATGGAACGTATCCGAGCCGATTTTTTCAGCGTGAGCGTAAGCGATGAAGCGACGAGGAAGACCATCGCCGAGGCTCACAAGGATGCGGGCCTTCTTCTCGAGCCCCACGGCGCGGTCGCCTGGAATGGTCTGCAGAGCCTTTTCAAATCAGGGCTTTTGGGGAAGGATGCGCTCGCTGTTTCCATTGAAACCGCTCATCCCGCGAAGTTCCCGGAACATATCAAAAAGATTCTCGGCATAGATCCGGTTCTTCCCCCGAGCCTTCAGGGTATTGAAAATCGTCAGGAATCATTCCTGAGGATGGAAGCGGATTACGCCGGATTCAAGAATTTTCTGAGGAGCGAATACGCTTGAAATACATCATCATTCTCGGCGATGGAATGTCTGATTTCCCGGTCGCGGCGCTCGTTGGCAAGACACCGTTGATGGTCGCCAGGAAACCGAGCGTTGACGAGATAGCCCGGAAAGGCCGATGCGGAACTCTCATCACGATTCCCGAGGGCTTTTCGACCGGCAGCGATGTTGCCAATCTTTCGGTTCTTGGGTACGACCCTGCATTGTGCCAGGGCCGGGGTGTCATCGAAGCAGCAAGCATCGGAGTGAAGCTGACTGACGCCGATGTGGCGATGCGATGCAATCTGATCTGTCTCGAAAACGGCAGGATAAAGAACCACTCCGCCGGGCACATCTCGACCGAAGAAGCGGCAGAGTGCATTGCCTTCGTTCAGAAAGAACTGGGAAGCGATGAGGTGAAATTTTATCCTGGTACAAGTTACCGTCATTTGCTGGTTTTCAAAGGGTTTTCTGAAAAAATAGAGACTTTCCCCCCGCATGATAACGTCGGCAAAAAGGCTGAGGCAATCATGGTACGGGCGACTGCGCCCGAGGCCGAACGAACCGCGAAAAAAATCAATGGGATGATCAGGAAGTCATGGGCTCTCCTTGGTGACCATCCCGTCAACAAGAAACGCATCAGGGAAGGAAAAGACCCAGCAAACAGCATCTGGCCTTGGTCCGCGGGGAGAAAACCCCGAATGAAAACTTTTCAGGAAAGGTTCAAAATTTCCGGAGCCGTGATTTCGGCGGTCGACCTCATAAAAGGACTTGGGATATATGCCGGCATGGAAGTAATCAACGTCGAAGGCGCGACCGGTCTTTCGGACACCAACTATGAAGGGAAGGCCCGAGCCGCCCTGGATGCCCTGAACCGGCACGATCTCGTCTACGTCCACACTGAGGCGACCGACGAAGCCGGCCACAGTCGCGACCTGGCGCTGAAAATCAAGTGCATCGAGTTCCTTGACGAAAGGCTCGTGAGGCCCATCCTGGAAGGCCTCGGAAGTCGGGCGGGAGAAACGGCGATCGCCATCCTGCCCGATCATCCGACTCCGGTCGAGCGAGGGGACCACGTCCGCGCTCCTGTTCCGGTCGCGATCTGGAACCCGAACCTGACTCCGGACGCCGTCGACCGCTATGACGAGGAAAGCGTTCTGAAAGGTCAACTCGGCCACCTCGAAAAAGATGGCTTTATCCGCACCCTACTTGGCCTTTGAAGGGTAACCAGAACACACCAGAACCTTGCTGTGGCGAAAAACTCGCGATCAGGATTTCACGCGGGTTTTCTTTTCGCGCTTTCCGGGGTGTTCGAGACCCTGCTTGATGTCGGCGATCAGGTCAGCTTCATCTTCCAGGCCGATCGAAAAACGGATAAGGCTGGGGGTGATGCCGGCTTTGCGCATCTCAACTTCTCCCATTGCCGAATGGGTGGTGGAGGCAGGATGGGTGACGATGCTTTTGCAGGTTCCGAGGTGGGTCGCATGAATGATGAACTCGAGCGAGTCGATGAAGGCGGTGGCATCATCGTAGGTTCCCTTGAGCTCGAACGACATGAGGGAACTGCAGCCTTTCATCTGTTTTTCCATCATCTTGTGATACGGGTTTGAAACCAAGCCGGGATAGTTGACCGAGGCGACGCGAGGGTGATTCTCGAGGAACTTAGCTACGGCCATGGCATTGCTGCAATGACGTTCCATGCGCAAACCGAGGGTCTCCAGGCCGTTGATATTCAGCCACGCATTGAACGGGGCCATGGTAGGACCGAGATAACGCATTCCGCTCTTGCGCATTCCTTCTACGTATTGCTTGGAACCGCAAATGATACCGCCGAGGCTCGATGCGTTGCCGCAAATATATTTGGTCGTCGAGTGAACGATCAGGTCGGCTCCGAGGTCGATGGGAACCTGCAGCGCGGGTGTCGTGATTGTATTATCCACCACCAACGGGATTTTTTTTGATTTCGCGAGTTTAGCCAACGCGGGAATGTCAGCGATGAAAAGCGAAGGATTGCTGGGAGACTCGACGAACAAGAACTTGGTGTTCTTCGTGATCTGGCTCTCCCAGGCATTCAGGGACTCGGGTTCCGTGACCCACTTCACCTTCACACCCATTTTCTTGAACCCGACAGCGAAAAGGCTGAAAGTTCCGCCGTAGACACGGTTCGAGGAAACGATCTCGTCTCCGGATTCAAGGAGGTGATGCGCGAGGAGGAAAATCGCGGCCATCCCAGAGGCTGTTGCGATTGCTGATTCGGCGTTCTCGAGAGAAGCCATCCGCTTTTCGAAGACATTAACCGTTGGGTTGTCCCAGCGCCCATAGGTATAGCCGGGTTTTTCGCCCGAAAAAATCGCAGCGGCTTCCTTCGCGTCAAAATAAGGATAAGCCACGGACTGATAGATCGGCACCGACATCGAATCGGGATCGAACCCTTCGTGGCCTTCATGAATTGCCTTGGTGTTGAAATGCTTTTTCATGGTACTCTCCTCGGGAAAGTTTTTGAGATCCGCGGGTGAGATCTGGAAAAGCCAATGCCTACCGCCACAATGCAATCCAAAGCATTCCCGGCACTTCCGGCATTTCGTGCATTTCGGGAGAACGGCCTTTCGACCCCCGCCCCAAAATGGAACTCCTCGCGATCGGCTCAACTTACTCTCAAATCCGAAAATTGGCAAGAGTCAGGATAGCCCTTCAGGCGGAAGCCCAATCATACAACGGCAACTGACCGGGAGTTTGGAAGCATTCCATATAACTTTTCAAAAAGAGTGAGACATGCGAAGTGAATTCGCATGTCTCACTCTCGCGGTCGGGCCCTTTGCGCCCTCCGGTCTGCTTCCGTGTTTTTATCAGTTATTGACATGATATCATTCCGCTTTCCGTGATAGACTCTAAACCGGAAGGGCTTGCGAGATTGCTTTGACTGACACTGGAAAAAAGCCGGAAATTCCCGGTTCATGCATTCTTTGCAGATCTTGTGGCGCCTGCTGCGCTCGGCACCGGGTTCTGTTGAACTGGACCGAGGTCGATGATTTCGGGCCAGGTGGAGTTCCGGTCGGAATGACGGTTCGGATAAGCGACCACGTGCGAATCATGGCCGGAACTGAAGGGCCACCCGGGCGTTGCGTTGCGCTCGAAGGCCAGATCGGGTGCCATGTGACTTGCCGCATCTACGAACAACGTGGATCCCAATGCCGCGAGTTCAACCCCACAACCGACGAGGGCGAACCAAATGAGGCCTGTGACAAAGCCCGTCGCGCCTACGGTCTAGCGCCGCTAACCACACCGCAACCGGGCAAGAAACGATAGGATAAAAACGTAATTGCCAGTTAGCCGCGAGGTCAGGTCTCCGCAAAAATCTCTTTGGGCGACAAACCATCCTTGCTCCGCTCCCATTTTGAGCCAGCGGGCAGCCTCGGCAGGATTCGGCGCGAGGCCGGTTCCTTTTTGGAAACAATCGCCGAGAATATTCTGGGCATGCGAATCTCCCTCTTGCGCCAGAGGCCGCAGGATAGCGAAGGCCCCTTCGTAATCCTTCTTCAGAAGGGCTTCAATTCCGGAAATCAGATCCCTCTTCATGACGAATTGTCTTCAATTGTAAGGATCCTGCGGATCTGAGACAAGTGCGGGTTCACTGGGTGCGAAGGGAATTCAAGCGGTTCCAACAGGGAACGCGACGAGCCGAGAGATTCCCCGGTCTACTCACCTCGCGATCCTCGACGATGACAAGGCCAAGGCTTCATGCCCTGATTCCCGCTATCGAAGAGCATTTCGGCGCCAAGGGTTTGACCCTGCGTGCCCGAAAGCAACAGGTTTTCCCTGTTTCCGAAGGGTGTCAATTCATGGGCTAACGTCGTTGGGCACGCTGGCCGGGTGCCCTTGGCGCGACGGACCGTTTTCGAGGCATGGAAGAAGGCGAATAGGCGGTGGCTGGTTCGCAAACGGAGTCGGGCCTCGATATAATTTTTTTCAGTTCCTCGGGAGCCAGGCCGGTCACCTCAGCGACGAGAGTGATCTCCAGGCCTTTGGCCAGCATTCGCTTTGCAATCTCCACCCGGCCCTTCTCGATGCCCTTCTCGATGCCCTTCTCGATGCCCTTCTCGATGCCTTCGGCGATGCCTTCAGCGATGCCTTCAGCGATGCCTTCAGCGCGGCCTTCGACGCGGCCTTCGACGCGGCCTGCTGCGAGGCCTTCCTCTTTCCATTTCTTCGTCCACTCGATCACAGTTTCGGATAACATCGCATCCACCTCCAGAAGGTCGTTGAACTCGGGAATTTTTACACCGGGCGCCCGGCCCGGAAGAAACGTACGGGAAAACCAAACGGCGAAATCGCGACGGAGACGCGTCTGCGATGGGGCTTTCAACCATCGCAAAAGTTCGCGCAGCACCGTCCTGACGTCTTCCGGGTTGCGGCTTTTCTCGAGCCGGAACAGCGCGGCGACGGCGTTTCGGTGAACCGCGAGCGCGTCATCCTCGAACGCGCCTTCGTCGATCAAAAGATAGCGCATGGTTGGGCGATAGTGTGTCAGCCCGCCCGGAGCGGTTTCGATCAGTTCGCTGATTTCCGTGGGGGCGGTCCAGCGCGGCTTCCCGTTGTACAAGACGATCGGCAGGACTGGGGGAAGCTTCTCGCCAGGGCGGATTTTCTTCGTTCGGAGGAGGTCTTGATAAAGCAGGCCGAGGTAGGTCAGGATCCGGACCGCCATGAATCTGTCGGTTGAGGACTGGAACTCGATCAGCAGGTAGACGTAGAGCCACCGCTCACCCCATCTCACCCGCCAGATGATGTCGTCTTCCCGTTCGCGGAGGTCATCGGCCACGAAATGCCCGTTCTGCTTCTCGAGGGTCGAAAAATCGAGCAGCTTGACCCAGTCTTCCGGCACGAAGGATACCAATAGATCCCGCACCATTTCCGGGTGCGAAAACAACAACTTGTATGGTTTGTCATGCTTTCCCATACGGCTATTCTACCCCGTCCTCACACCCTCCGGCAAAGAAATCTCTTCCAAGCCCCGCGAATCGACAGATTCCCGTTTTCCGGGTGGTGGGCCGGGCTAGCCGATGGCGATTTTTCGAATGTCATTTCATTGCGAGGAACGAAGTGACGAAGCAATCTCGGGGTTAGGGATCAGATTGGTTCGCTTCCCACCACGCTGCGCTCGCGGCTTTCGGCAGAATCGCAATGACAAACCGCTCACCTGGTAATTGCCGCGATGGCCGACCAGAGCAAAGTAAGGGAATCCTGCCGCGGAACCGCGGTTTCAATTTCCATCCCGGTTTTCGGGAAAGAGCCAGCGGCCAAAACGGTAATTTCCCGCGCCCCTCGGATTAAAATTGTTGTAAGTGTTTAGCCTGCTGAAGTGAATACCTCGAACCCTCGCTCAAACAGACACTTTGGAAAATTTACATGCCAATTATCGAAGAGTGGGCGTAACGTTGATCCGATCTGCGTTTGGGGCTTTTTGACTTCAGACCGCTAAACTCATACAAAT
>MNYA01000385.1 GCA_001872985.1 bacterium CG2_30_54_10
GCTGCAGCGGAGGCTCTCAAGCCTCCGCCACTTTTCGGGCATTCCAACACAGCCTGAGTTGTTAACAACCTTAACATGCTTCAAAGGTCGCACCCTATGTCATTGCGAGGAGCGCAAGCGACGAAGCAATCTCGATCGAAAAGATTGCTTCGCTTCGCTCGCAATGACACGTTCTCATCTTTGGGGTGTCGCCACCATCTTGGCGAATACCTTTTTTCGGGAATGCACCCTCGCTCGCAATGACAATTTTTGGCTCTTGAAGTTAACGTAGCCCACCACCGAAATCTGGCGAAGCAGAGTAATATCTCAATGCTTCACGCCATGGCGATTTCCATCTTTTTGGGGAGAAGCTGTGATAGAATCACCAGGGTATGCTTGAGCTTTTGATACTTGGCGAGATATCCCACGAAATCAATTTCGCGGATTTTCAGGTTTGTCTCGGTGTTATGAAACGGAAATTTCCGGAGGCCGGCATCATTACAATCAATGCAAATGGCCTTCTTCGGGAAAGTAATCGTATCGAAGCTTTGCTTGAAAAGCTCTTCGAAACCGGAGTCGATTTGGCTACGCTCGGGAACCAGGCACTGGCGCGGGTCGGCGCCCGTCGCGCACTCGAACGCCAGCCAAGACTGGTCAGGCCGATGAACCTCCCGCCGGGATGCCCAGGGCAAGGCGCTGTCGAGCTGGAAACCCCCGAAGGAAAAATATGGTTCGTTACCCTTTTCACCGGGACCGACCGCTTTCCGGTCGATGACCCTATCGGAGTATTTGAATCGTTTTGCAGCGAGCGTGGTGCGGGCGCCCCAATTTTCGTCGCGTTTGCAGGCCCTGACCTTGCGATAAAGAAAGCGCTTGCCTGGAGAGTTTCCGAGCGGGAGCCATGCATTCACGTATTTGGTTTCGGTCTTGGCGCCGCGACTGATGATCTGTGCATCCGTGGCGGCCGCTGCACCGTTTCAGACGTAGGAATGGTCGGGAGCGAAGAGCTGATAGATGGGCTTCCCCCGCAAGTCTGGTGGAATATCAATCGCCTGCGCGTTCGCGAATCTGCCGCTTCCCCAGCATCGGCTCTGCTTGTGGACGGCATTCGAATAGTCCTGGGAACCGGTTCCCGGGCACAAAAAGCCGAGCGTTTCCGTATTCGGCACCCGCAATAGCGGACTTTCAATTCAAGACAAGATCCATGCGAAGCAAGAGCCGAATCGCTAAAATTCTTCTTCTGATAGTTATCTGGCTTGGAATCTCCTGGCTTTCCCGAACCGGGGAATTTCGGTTTTTGGAAGGCCCCCACGAGGACCTCTTCTGGCGTATTCGATGGAGGTTGCAGGGATCTTCAAGCGATCGTCAACGTGTCAAGGTTTTTCCGATCACAAAGGATTTCCTTTCCGGCGGCTCGAACGGGGCATGGATATCCTGGCCATTGCCCCGGACCTACTATGCCAAGGCAATCCGACGCTTGTCGGATCTCGGGGTAGCCGTAATCGGATTTGACATTCTATTCCCTCCTGAAGCATCTTCCAGCGAGACAGCCGATCTTCTGGACGCTATTTCCAAATCCAAGGCCAAGATCGTTCTCGGCGGCCAAGTAGAGAAAAACCGCGGTTATTTTGATGATAAAGGTCAGGATGATGAAGAGGGTTATTCTTTCAAACAAGGCACGGAAAGCGTTGTCCTGCCGAATCAACAGTTGGTCTCCGCCGCTCATGGTGTCGGAATGCTCAATTTTGAAAAGGGGATCAATGAAGACGACGTTGTCCGTCGTCACCCGCTTTTATTCAGGGCTGATGGAGAGAATCAGTTGTCGCTTGCCCTTAAAATCTACTTGCCTGGAAAGGCATCGAAGGCGTGCCGGCCCTTGAAGGGTCGAATTTACGTCTCCCCGACGGGCTCATCGTCCCGCTCGAGCCTATTGCGACAGCAACGAACCCAGGATCAGAATGGGCGGCCCACCCGGTCTGGGAAATGGCCGAGTCCGGATATGGTTTTGGGCCCTACACCGGCGATGATTTTGGAAAGCTTGTAAGCAATGATTACAGGCCGTCCCCCGACCGATTCAAGGGAGACATCGCGCTGATCGGTGTCGGATCGGATCTCCTCGGCGATACGATCAGCATTCCAGGAAACCCGGTTGCCCCAGGTGTTTTGCTACACGCTTCCCTTCTGAATTCGCTTGTGCGCAAAAGATTCATGACCCGCCTCGATCAGGGGTGGCTCCTGTCGCTTTCGGAAGCACTGTTGCTGGGAATGTGCATTCTTGGGTTGCTGGCCGAGTTGTGGCTTCCCACCCTGGCCGGGATATTGGCGAATCTTGGCCTTTTCCTGGCGGTTGAGGGAACGGTCTTTCTTCTCTTTATTGCCGGTTTTCTGATCCATCTTGGGCCGGTGCTTGTCGGGTTCCCTCTAGCCGTCCTCGGTATTTATGTGACCGGATATTTCTTCGAGGGACGAGAAAAAAAGCTTGTCAGGGAGTTGTTCGGGAAGCAGGTTTCCCCTGAGGTTGTCCGCACCCTTCTTGAAAATCCCCAGGAATCTCTGGCCCCACGTCGTCAGGAAATCAGCATTTGTTTCATAGATGTCTGCAGCTTCACTTCGTTCTCCGAAAAACACACGCCAGAGCGGGTGCTGGTTCAACTCAATTATTATTTTTCGCAACTGCTGCCGATCGTTCACAAGAATGGCGGAAGTCTCGACAAGTTCATCGGCGATGCGATGATGATCACTACCGGAGTCCCGATTCCTTCCCCCGATCATGCTTTCATGATGGTAAAAATTGCCCTGGAGATCCTTGAAAAAATTGAGAAAATAAATAAAAATCTTCCGATGGGTATTCAACCGTTTCAGGTAAGCATCGGTATCAACTCCGGGGAAAGCATCATGGGAAACATCGGGTCGGCTGAACGCATGGAATACACAGTGATTGGCGATACGGTGAATCTTGCCAGCCGACTTCAAGGAAAGGCCGGTCATCAGGAAATTATCATTGGACCGCGTACTTTTTTCTTGATTGGTGATAGAATTGCGGTTGAATCTCTTGAGCCATTTCTGGTAAAAGGAAAGGATACGCCGGTTCAGGCGTATCGTGTCGTCGGATTTCAAGCCCAAGGGAGTGCCAAGGAGAAACTGTCTGGTGGGTGAAAAGCTGACCCGGGAAAAGCTGGAACTGCTGTATAGAGCGCAGCGCCAGATTCTCTCTTCCTGCGGAAAAGACACCAACGCAATGTTGGAGGTACTTCGGACGACGGCCTTTGAGTTGTCCGGGAAGCCAGGATTCGCGGTCATCGTCTACGACCCGGCGTCCAGGTCTTCCCGCATCCGCTTCAACGGTGAATTCGCTGTCGCCTCCCTGCAGCCGCATTGCCAGAGCCTGACCAGTTCACGTCTCGGGAATCTTCCGATCTCCAATGAGATTGTTACCATGACCGATGGAGAGCAACGCCATTTCATTCCGCTCGGCGGCAGCAGCACGCCGTTCGGTCTGCTGATCCTTCCTGCCGCGGTCGGCGATGAAACAGAAGGCCTCGAAGAATTCCGGGAAATTGCCACTGATGCAATCAGCCGGTTCATGGAAGTCGAGCTGGTGCAGTTGCGGATGGCCGAACTGACAAGCCTTCTCGAAGTCGGAAAGGCTATCAGTTCGACCCTCGACCTGAACGAGTTGCTCCGAAAAACCATGCGGATGGCTACCCAGGTGATGCGCTGCGAGACCTCGACCGTCTACCTGGTCGACAAGCAGACAAACGAGCTTTATTTCCATATCATCCAGGGTGATGCAAGTGTCGGAGCAAAGCTCCAGGAGATCCGCCTTCCGATGGGCACCGGCCTTGCCGGGTGGTGCGCCAAGGAGAGCAAGCCGGTGATTGTTCCCGACACCTCCCGGGATCCCAGATTTTTCAAGGGCGCTGACAAAAAATCGGGTTTCGTTACCCGATCGATGATTTGCGTTCCAATGCGCCTAAAAGACGAAGTGATCGGGGTCTTGCAGGTTTTGAACCGCACGGGGGATATCCATTTCAACGATCATGATGTCGATATTCTCGAAGCCGTGGGAAACCAAGCGGTTTCGGCGATCGATAATGCCAGGTTGTATGAAAACATACAGAAGGTTTACCTGGCGACGATCGAGGTTCTGGCGACCGCGATCGATGAGAAGGATCCTTATACCCAAGGCCATTCGCGGCGTGTGACCCTGTATTCGGTTGCAATTGCTGAAGAGATGAACTTTGGCAGGAAGCAGATCGAGAATATCCGGTATGCAGGTCTGCTCCACGATGTCGGAAAGATCGGGATCAACGACAACATCATCCACAAGCCTGGCCGCCTGACCGATGAAGAATACGCCATTATTAAGAAACACCCTGAGATCGGCGCCCGGATACTAAAACCGGTCGAGTTTCTGGCCGACAAAATTCCCGGAGTGCTGCACCACCACGAGTATTTCGATGGCCGGGGCTACCCGTCTCATCTTGTCGGCGAGGGCATCCCACTGATGGGTCGCATCATCTGCGTTGCTGATGCTTTCGATGCGATGACCACCAATCGTCCATACCGCAAGGGGCTTAGCGTGAATGTTGCTGTCGCCGAGCTGAAAAAGTTCGCTGGGAAGCAGTTCGATCCTATTTGCGTCGAGGCTTTCCTCTCGGCCTTCGAAAAGAAGTTATTCCAATATTTCGAGAAACTTCCCGATTCAGAAGACCTCATTCTGAGGGCCGATGAACAAGCGGTAAAAATGAACGATCCCCATTCCGGCTCGGGTATTCAGGGAGTTCCTCTCGAGAGTCAGCCGTATCCGCCTATGCTGGCCTTCGAAGGAAATTCCAAGCCGGAAAGTCAGCCCTATCCACCGATCGTTCCCACAGCAAACATGGTTAACCCTGCTGAAAAAAAACTTCCTCCGATCGGGAAAAATGACGGCACGCCCCCCTCCAGTGGGCCTTCCGAAAAATAGCTCAGCCCTGATTCAGCGATATTTCTCACCCCCTTCCTCCGATTGGTCGATACAAGATACGTATGAATGGGACAGCCTTGCCCGGAAAACCTCTCTCGACCGTCGGCCACCCCGCATCGCGGCCGGCCGCCAAAGATTTTCCGATCGGATCGTCTTCCACTTGGATCTGCTTCAGATGCGGAAAGGTGAATGTCGTTCGCGCCCGTTTCTGCGGAAGGTGCGGGGTGGGAGTCTTGTGGCTGATGCAACCCCCCTCCAACGCGACCAGAAAATCATCCGGCTTGCCTCTCATAAAGGAACCGATTCCCGGAAGCGCCTCGTTCAGGTTGGATTCACCCAAAGGAGGCGGGCAGACTTGGCAGCCCCTGAAGCGTGAACGTCCTATTGGCGATCTTCCTGGCCTTTCTGATGATGGATCCGCACGAACTTCGAAGCCCGCAAGCCGCCGACTTCCGTCGAATGCGCGGTTTAATCGGCGAACAATCGTCCGGTGGTCTCGAATCGGGGGAAAATTTGCGCTTATCGCGGTGGTGATCCTGACCTTCCTTCCTTTTCTGATCGCGACGACACAGGCAACCCCAGAGAGCTCAATACGGAATTCCAAAGTTGTCTGGTTCGATTTTCAAAGTTATCTTTCGCAAAATCTCGGAGTAACAATTTCCGAAGTTGAGGTTCTTGCTCGTGATGCATGGGGTGAAATCCCGGATTCTCAAATGCCCCTGACAGTCGAGCAGGTTCGAATGATAGAGGAAACCCTGAACCGCAAGACAACCGAAAAATTCCGGATTCTCCCGGTCGGTTTGAAAAACGGTCGGCTGACTTGGGCAAACCTTGATGGAGGCAGCGTTCCTGTTGAGGGGACACATTTTTCGGATGTTCCGCTCGATCACCCGGTCTATCTTGCCTGGGGAGCGCTTTTGAAACTTGGGCTGAATCTCTCTTGCGAAAATAGCGAAGCCAGGCCCTACGCTTCGATCCGATGGGATGAATGGACTTCGGTCATCAAACAACTCGGCAGGCTTCGCGGCAATGAAGGCCGCGGGCAAGTATTTTACGGAATCGACCGATCCGGCGAAATGGACACCGCCGACCTGATCGAAGCCTTGTCAGACCTACGTTCAAAAGTTGGGCTATCAGCGGGTTCTCAAATTCAGGAAGTAAGTGCTGAATCCCGGTTGACTCGAATCGAAGCATTTGGATCTCTCGCGAATCTTCTAACGGAACTGGAAAAACATGACTCGGCCTCGCGGCAATAGATTTCACCGATTCCTGGTCTGTCAGTGCGTCGCATTGCTGGTGTTTCCTCTCGTGGCTCATGGTACAGCCATTACCGGGCTTTCGAGGGAGAGTTTTCCCGATCGGGATGTCGTAAAAGTTGAAATCGATTCATGGGTTGAACCGCTATTTCGTTATTCTTCTCAGGAAAACTGCTGGCAGATCGACATGGTCGGCGTTGGCGGCCCGCCTCCCCCTGTCGTGGTGAAACCATTCTGTGGACCTGTACTGGCTCTCAGGTGCGGGCAGGTCAATTCCGATCCTCCGATCCAGAGAATTTCCCTCAATGTTCAGCCCGGAGTCCGCATGAAGGTCGTTCGATCTCCGCACGGATTCCGTTTTGAGTTGAAGAAAACCGGACAACAATTCAAGGGCCCCGTAATTGAAAATGAAGGAAGGATCCCTCAACCCCTGATTTCTCCGCACGGGGAGGTGGGGGAGGTTGTCGTCGATGTCCGAAATGAGCCTGCCATGCCTGTTCTGGCCAAGCTAGTCGAAGGGGCCGGATTCGACCTCCATTTCAGGGATCCTGTTTCCGGAAAAGTCAGTCTCAAGGTTCACGCCACAAATTCACTGGAGGCCCTTCGTGCCTGTGCAGTCCAGTTGGGTATGGTTCTCACAAGGGAAAATGATGGTTGGTGGCTTTCTCGTCGCGACAATCCGCTGCTTGCGATCCCGGTCGAGGGAAAATTGAACCCGGTGGAAAGAGGTGCGACAGTCGGCCAGTTCCTTCGCAATGTCGCTGGTGAGGGTTTTTTCCGAAGATTGAAGCGGCCTTTCCCGCCGGGGGTTGAGCAAAGACTTTTGGCGATGCCGAACGGCCTCGAAAACCCCCGAACGATAGTACAGTGTTTGCTGGAGTCACATGGTATTCAATTCGCCGCAAATTAGGAAATACCTTTTGAGCGGTTACGAAAAAACTCTCGATTCCATTTCTGGGATCGGGAAGTTCGGCTTGAGGAACATCTTGAGTTGGAAATTTATTTTTCTTCTCATACTGGTGCCTTTGGGTTGGCTGACCAAGCCTGAGACCGGCGTCAGCGCGGCCGGCAAGAACAATTTGACCAGGATCGATTTCGCTCAGGACATGGCTGCGACGATCGAAAGCATCGGCATCAATCACCCTCTGAAGCGCCCGGCAAAGACATTCATCGGAATGCCGTTTCAGGATGTCAGCCCGGAGCAATGGAATTCGCTCGAACCGTTGCTCCGATCGGATCTCATTAGCGGGTTTCCCGACCGGACGTTTCGTCCCTCGGATCCGATCCGTTGGGGTGAGGTTCTCTTGAATTGGGGGCGAATGATTGAGTCATTCAAGGTTTTCATGGGCAATGAGGCGGTCGTGGAGAACCGCGGCAAGATTCCCGCGAACTGGGCGTGGTTGGAGTCCAAACTTGTTTCCATGGAGCGCCTCGGTCTGATTGATGATCTGTTTCTTTCAAAGATTCGCTCTGAAAGAGTGGCCGATTTACTGGGCATGAATGAATTGATCGGGATGACCGTTCGGGTTTGTAAGGAACGGATTCGCCACCGGGAATTCCCCGAAACAGCATCCGCCGATTCCACCAGCTCCAGCCTCAGCTCTCTCTCCCCCTTTCCCTCGCCCTCCATCACCAACTCCGCAATCGCGATTCCAATGCAGACCGCCGCAGCCCTCAAACCGACTGCGAACTTGGAAACCGAGACTGAGCCGACTTCACAAGCGTGGTTTTCCGTGTCCGTACTGAACTCGATCACCAGAAAGCCTGTTGAGAATATTCAATTGGTGGTCAACGGCAGAGAGTTAATCGCATCCCCGGACGGGTTGTTCAGGCTTCCAAATACCGGATCAGGCGAAAAGTTGGAGATGCTTTTCGCCGCTGATGGTTACAAAAGTCTGCAGATGAAGTACAAGCCTGGAACAAAAAAACAGGTGCAGATTCTTTTGAAACCGATCCGTGCAATCTGCAAGCTCTCTGTCGTCTCAGCCGCTGATGGCAAGCCGGTCCGTATTTTTCGAGCCCTCATCGACGGGCAAGCCGGGGTCGTTGCTGAAACAGGCTCCGTGGTGTTCAGGACTATCAAGCCCGGATACCACAACGTGGAAATTGCTGCCGCCGGCTTTCTCGATGAACGCAAGCTGCTATTTGTCGAGGAGGACGGAACGAATCGAACAATGCGCCTTCAACCCAGGTTCCACGACTGAGCAACGATCGGAGTGTGACCTTTAATGGATGTAAAGACTGTTAACAAAGGATTGTTAACAAAAGATTGTTAACAGCTCAGGTTGCGTTTGAGGCTTCTTCGTCAGGCGTGCTCCGAGTTATTGAGTTGGCGCCGCCATAATCCGTCATGGCCAACCTCTACCAGGTTTTGTGCCTTCAGATTTTTCAGGGTTTCGAGGATCAGGTCACCGGAAAGGTTGAGCACCCGCTCCATCTGCCCGATAGAGCATGGGTGCCGCAGCAGCAAGGCCTGAATAGCCTCGTGTGCCGGAGGCGGCTTGCGAACTCCCTTCCGGGGAAGCGGGCTGTGATCGAATGCGGTTGAAATTGGAACAAAAACCCGGAGGTGCTCTTTAAAGCTTTCCAGCTCATCGACTGAAGCAGGGCGGATCTCGCCATCCACCGGAGGGCGGACGGCAGTGTTCAGGTAAATGCTTGCAAGGTTCGACAGGTTCGCGATGTATCCTTGCAAGCCGGCGATTTCAATCGGAGTGTCGTTCAACCCGGGGCAGACGAAAATCTCCAGGTCGACGATCCCTTTGTACATGCCGCAAAATTTGCGCAACCCGTCCAGGACTTCGTTCAGAATCAAGTCGACCGGTGGGCGGTGGATCCGGGTAAATGTTGCTTCGTTCACAGTCGTCAGAGTCGGAAGAATCCTGTCGGAAAGCAAAAGTTCCG
This sequence comes from bacterium CG2_30_54_10, assembly GCA_001872985.1. Taxonomy (GTDB): domain Bacteria; phylum Muiribacteriota; class Ozemobacteria; order Ozemobacterales; family Ozemobacteraceae; genus CG2-30-54-10. The sequence goes on from MNYA01000385.1 coordinate 9,106, forward strand.
ACCTGACGTCTTCACGGCCCAAAAGGGTGCTGTTCGTGATTACGCAACTTGGAGCCACACCCATCGCTTTCACCTCGGCGAGCAGCCTCCCCAGACCGGCATGCAGAGTCGGTTCCCCGGCTCCTGAAAACGTTAACCAGTCTGGCGGATCGATCTCGTCCAGGGTGAGTCTCAGCTCTTCGATAACCTCGGCCGGATCGCAGAACATTTGTCGTTCCAGGGTTTGATGAGTTGTCGCGGAGAGCTGGCAGTAACGGCAGTCAAGGGTGCAGGTCTTGACCGGAGTCAAATCGATTCCAAGAGATTGACCCAACCTGCGCGAAGGAACGGGGCCGAAGACGAACTTGTTCATTCCCGGCTCAGACTAGCGTCATTCGATCGAAAGAGCGACATCGGCCTTCACTTCCGTGAGTTTCAATTGGTCGCCCGCCCGTCCGATTGTTGCACCGAACTTGTACGGGGGAGAAAAAAAGCCGTCAACCCTGATCACGACCGGGAAAACCGTCTTGCCGAACTTGAACTCGGAAACCTTGTAGCCGGCGAACACTCTGCCCAGGCCGTTCACACCGTCCTTCAGGTTGACCTTCGCGTTTGCCTTTGCCCAGTCTTTCAGCTTCTGGTTGAAAAGGATGATATTTCCTCCGAACCCGCCGCCGAAGAAAATCCGTTTTTCGGGACCGTTGTACCAGTAGCGGTTGTAGCAGCACTGAACTCGATCGATGCGTTCCCGGTGCGGCATGTTGAAAATTTCCATCGGCCGCCAGGAATACTCGATTACCTCTGAAAACCGCTCCTTGCGCTTGATGAAGGCCACGCGCGGTTCAAAGAAGTCCCGGTATCCATCCTTCCGAAACCATTTGATTCCGAACGACGGCTTGACTTTCTCAAGAACCGCGGGCTTTTTTCCCTCGGATGATGGGGATGCGGACAACAGGCCGGCGTCAGTCGGCGCTGCTATTGAAAAACAGAACAATAAGGCGCAGAGGAAAGACAGTCGAAATCTGAGCATTGGCATCCCCTTGTTCAGCATTCATTGACCTGGTGGCAGTTTAATTCAAAATCCAATTCGGTTTGTGCGTATCCTCCTGAATCATCATCTTCCTGAATCGTCAGAATCGGGGGAATTCTATAGAGTCGATTCTTGAGTTGATTCGACTGTATCTGCTCAAAAAGAAGGGGCATTAGCTGATTCTCAACATATAAGGGGTGCATTCCCGAAAAAAGGTATTCGCCAAGCTGGTGGCGACACCCCAAAGATGAGAACGTGTCATTGCGAGCGAAGCGAAGCAATCTTTTCGATCGAGATTGCTTCGTCGCTTGCGCTCCTCGCAATGACATACCTTCTTCGTTGATGCGCTGCCACTGCTGTTCTTTCGACCGGCTACCTCTTTTTTGGAATGCGCCC
>MNYA01000305.1:0-3326 GCA_001872985.1 bacterium CG2_30_54_10
TTCAAAGTTTCCGCGAGTTCATGGAGATGATACTGCAAATTGAGATAGCCCCTGGTTTCGTAGGCCGGAGGTATGGACAGTGGGCATTTTATCCACTAGAATGTACAGAGGGGAGGGAAATCCCCCTCCGCGGTTTGTTGGCCCCGGTGGCGGGTATTTGATTGAAATTGATTTGTGGGGTGCGATTGCAAAAATTTTGCCTTGGTCAGGTTGCTCTCAGGGGTGCCCCGAAATGGGTTGGTATCCTCTCCGGCATTCCCGCGAAGGCGGGGTCCGCTTGAAGCGTGCCATCCTGGCGTCAGCTGGCCACTTCCCCCATCGTGGGGGTCGGGATTCGGCATACGCGAAACGACGACGGGGGCCTGGATTCCCGTCTGCGCGGGAATGACGCATTCAGGTGCGTTCGAAGTTTCTGCGAATTATTGAGATGATACCCAGGTTGGGTAAAATGAACTCGGCCTTTGGGAGTCAGGGTGGCAGGTTTTTCGAACGGTCAAGGATGAACATGTCTTCCGATCGCCTCGGAGTTTGGTTGGATCGTGCGATTCTGGTACTGGTGGTTGCCATTCTCGTGCGTGGTGCCTTCCTGGTCCTGGGAAGGCGACCAAAGGTTCTCTTGCCGCTGCCGGTAGCGTTTCCCGTTCCTGCCGCTTCTCGGGCTGTTCCCCGCCCAGTCGTAATGTATCGCCCTCCGAGGAAGGTTCCGCCGATGCAAAGAAAGGCTGCTGAAGGGTATATGCGGGAAGGTTCACGATTTTTCAACGCTGGTAGTTTCACAGCTGCCCGCAAGGCCTTTCTGACGGCTCAGGCTTTGTTGCCGTTCGAGTCCGCGCCCGCTCAGGCGGTGGCCAGGGTCGAAAGCAAACTGGAAGACGAAAATGTCTGGGCGGGAATCAACGAAAAGGCCGCCCGTGGTGATCTTTCCCGGGCTTGGACAGATTTTGCCTCGGCATCCGCGGACGATCTTCCATTTTTCCTCGACTACACCCCGCCCTTCGCAAAGATCCTTGAGGAAAAAGGTGAGATAGCCTCCGAGGTTTCCCTGCTACGAACCTACTGCAAGCTCCGCCCGCAGTCCTTCCCCGAACTCAGAAAACTGGAATCCCGGAGTTTCTTGTTCGCAAAATGAACGGTGTTGACGTTTTGCTTCCGTCTGAAAGTAGGAGGAATATGATTATCAAGAAAAATTTCCCAAAGCCGGAGCTTTTTCCTGTCGTCTTCCTCCTCCTTTTTCAATTCTTGTTTGCATCAACACCCATGGCGACCGCTCTCAATCAGCTTGCAAACCCGAATTTTGCCGCTGCCGGAACATGGACGTACGACAACAACATCGTTTGGGGAAATCTGAATACATTGGCTTGGCAAGGGGCGGGCTATGCTTTTGGTAATCTCACGAAGAACGGCCGACATCGTGACGGGATGGTTCATTTGAATTTTACCGCTCCCGCGGGAGTGGTCAACTGCTACGTTCGAGCAAGCCACCAGGATGTATGGGTAGCGGGTTTCACTTCCTTTGCCCTAACCGGAACGCTCCGGGATACCACGGTTGGGGCCTACCCAAACAATGGATTGATGACGACTTTCCTGAATGAAGTTACATGCAATCATGCGGCGTGGACGCCTTCGGGATGGTCCCCAATCGTGCAATTAGTGGCGGGCAGGACATATAAGGTGCAAACCTATTGGAATTGTAACACCACCGCGGGAGGGGATTGCGGAGCCAGGCTTGACGACGTGTATTGCAACGTCAGCCCCAGGCGCTTGGTTGCGAATTGGAATGGAAGCAATGTCGATCTTTCCTGGAGTGCCAGCACGGGGGTCGGTGTTCTCAGTAAATACATCGTGTATCGAAGTACAACGGGCGTGAGCGGACCTTACGTTTTGCTGAAGGACAATCCAGGGGGAACCAGTTGGACCGACGTCGCGCCGGCTGGCTCCTACTATTACACGGTGTCCGACGTTGAGACCGTCACCGGGGATGAATCTCCCCAATCCATCCCGGCGGTCCCCTACACTTTTCCCGTGAGAGATGGCCCGGGGCCGGATGATATCACCTACTCCTGGCTCACGGACAAGGTCGAGGCGAACTGGCCCGTCGCCACCATTACGGTGATGGGGTATGAGGTTGCGGTCGGAACGAGTCCCGGGGGCACCGGTGTCGTTCCCTGGACCCCGGTCGGCAGCGCGAATAAAGCTGAATTCACGGGTCTTTCCCTTGCCTCCGGAACGACCTTCTACACAACGGTTCGAGCATTGGACTCCAATGGTGAAGTTATGGGAACTTCGAAAAGTAACGGGTTCACCATCCGTGGGGACCAATGGCTGGTCGATGACGACGGGGCACAATGTTTCTACAATCGGCGCGTTTCGGAGCTGATCGATTATTCCACCGCCGGAGAAATCAAGCCGGCCCTCATGTCTGGGGGCGGTGGCACCGGTTTGTGGAGATTTCGAAAAGCCATAACCATTACGGAGCCGGGAATAACCGAGCGCATCAACGCCCCCTGCCGCGTATTTTTCAATATCCCCGCCAACCAACCCGGCAACGTCAATGAATTCCGGGTTACAGATGAAGGTGGAAATGAACTCAAGCGGTATAACCTTCCCACCGGCACCACCACCAATCCGGATATTGTCTTCATCGTCAATATGAAGCAGGGCGAGACAAAAAATTACTACGTTTCCTGGGGAAATGCGGGTGTATCGAATCCTGCTTATGGGTTCATTCTTGGGGCGACGCAAACCTCGACAATTGAATGGACGCCGTATTATTCGCGGAAACTCCTTTCCGCCGGCCTCGAAACCGTGCCCATCACAACGAAATTCTCGGCTTTCGACTATGGCTGGGACAACACCCGGGATATGGAGAAGCCGGGCAATATTGGATACTTCCGAGACGATGCCCGAAGCGACCCTGTCAACCTGAATACTGCCAAATACTTCGGGGCTGGAACCAATTTCTACTGGTATGGAGCCGTCCGGAATAACTGGTATGTCTGGATAAACGGCCTTTTATACATCACCAACGCGAATTGGAATTACAATGGGGGTAGCACGGCCCAATGGGAAGGAAATACCCGCTTTACCGGCGGGATCATTTCCCCGTTCTGGGGTGACCTGAAGTATGACATGGACGGATACCCGGATAATCCTGGTGTTTACTACCATGTGCTAACCAATCCGACTCGAATCGTTTTTACCTGGTACTGCAATGTCTGGCTGTCAACCGGGTTGGAAGACGATGTTTACATGTTGCAAACCGTCCTGTATCCGACCGGCGATGTCTGCCACCGGTATTATGAAGTCAGCCCCCGCGCTACGAATGG
>MNYA01000305.1:3407-3497 GCA_001872985.1 bacterium CG2_30_54_10
GACCTGGATGCGCAACACCCCCCTGAATGTCGGCATAGGAGTCAACCCCAGCTCGTTTTTCCAGTGCATGGATGCATTTCGGAATACAAC
>MNYA01000108.1 GCA_001872985.1 bacterium CG2_30_54_10
TCAAATGGATTACTGCTGAGCTCCAAAGGGACAAATTGTATCTACTCAATGCTTCGAGGAAACCCAATGATTCCTGGCGCAAGGGACTTCTCCCTTCGGTCGAAATTACGGCGCCGTTTGTCATTCCGAACGAATGTGAGGAATCTCTCTTAATGTTGAGAATCAGCTAATGCCCCTTCTTTTTGAGCAGATACGACAAATTTAATTACGCTTTTGGGTAATGGCGAATCGATGACTGATGGAGTTTGTCATTGCAAGGAGGCAACGCCGACGAAGCAATCTGGTTCAGCGGGATTGCTTCGCTTCGCTCGCAATGACATGAACCTATCAGTCAGGATTCCCCACCACCCGCTTTTGTATACAAACTCGGGCTGTGTTATACAAAGACGCACTGAATTTTGTTCGCGGGAAGGTGGGCAAGAGGGCGAAGGGGCGCCTTGCAAAAACAAAAATAGATAAATTTCAATGCACTTTTGTATAGAATGGCCGAAACGTGGCGGAGCTTTGAGAGCTTCCGCACCAGCGGCTGGAAGCCGCTGCCGCTTTGGGACGCCACATTGCGCGAAGGTCACGCACTCTCAAAAAATGGTGAAAATCACGAAAGCAGATCGGAGGGCGCAAGAATCCCGGCCCCTCTTTTTGAAAAGTTAAATGGATTTCTACGACCGCAATTCCGAAAGTTACGCGGAAGGCAGCTTCACCCGGAATCTTGAATCCTTGCTCGATCCTTTTTGCAAGCTGGTTTTGGCAAAGGGATCCGTTTTGGATCTCGGCTCAGGTTCAGGCCGGGATTCCCTGGCCTTGAATGGACGCGGGTTTACGGTTTTCTCCATAGATCGCAGCCGCGGAATGCTGCGCGAACACCGGAAAAAAGGCGGAATGAACCTCATCCAGGGAGATCTGATTCGGTTGCCCTTCCGAAAAGGCTCCTTCGACGGGGTCTGGGCATGCGCGTCGATTCTGCATATTCCCAAGGCCGGCTTGTCGACTGCTTTGGCAGAGTCCAAGCGCGTTCTGCGCACTGATGGCATTCTTTTTCTGAGCCTCAAAGCCGGGGTGGGCGAAAAGATCGATGCTCTTGGCCGGTTCTGTGCTTACTATAGTGAAGATGAACTCGCCCACGCCCTTGCGATTGAAGGTTTTCTCCCAATCGAAAACAGCCGGACAAAAGACCTGGCCGGCCGTGAGGTCGAGTGGATCAACCTTCTGGCGAAACCCTTTCAAAAGCCCTAGAAAGCGCGGCAGAGAAGCGCCGAAAAGAGCTGCCCCGATTTCTTCGCCCGCAAAAGAGCGATCGCCGAGAACTCGACCTTGGGCGGCGGATTGAGGATCCGAACCAACAGACGCCGCCCGGTGACCTCAGGATTGAAAAGATCCCAGCTCTTCCTGAAGGCATGAAGCACCGAAGGTTGTTTTGCCGCCCAGAAGGCGCGGCCGTGCGGTGGATCACGCAGATAGGGAGAAGGAAGAAGATTGCATTGTGACAAAGCAGCCAGGAGAGGCTCAAGCGCATTGGCAGTTGACGGCAGAGTATCGTGCAGGAGGATGACTCCGCCCTTCCCACCCCCATCGAGGTGGATCTGCTTTCGAAGACTGGCAACCGTTTGTGCCATGCTTCGGTTTCGCCAGTCGCGGGGGTCAAATGTCCACAGCATGATACTCATGTTTTCCTGGCGAAGAATACTGACGATTGTAGTGTTCAACGCCCCATAGGGCGGGCGAAACAATCTGGGGCGGGCCCCGGTTATCTGAGTGATAAGGTCATTAGTTTCGCGTATTTCCCGAAGAATGCGCTCAGCCCCTTGCCGCCTCAGATCAATGTGGTAGTAGGTATGGTTTCCGATCGTGTGACCTTCATCGTAGATCCGTTTCACCAACCCCGGATATTTTCGGACGTTCATGCCCACCAGAAAAAAGACGCACTTGAGATTCCAGCGTTTGAGGATGTCAAGGACAATAGGAGTGGTGTGTGGGTTGGGACCATCGTCAAAGGTAAGCAAAAGTCTGCGGGCCTTCCCCAGGGTCTCGGCGATGAGTTTACGATTGTAGAAAACGAACCCGGAAAGCGGTTCCCCAAGAGGGGCAATGACATTCCTCGTGGTAGAAGGAATAGACAGAACGCCCGAAGCAATCGCCCCCGTAGCGCTCAAGGCAGCAAGAGAAAAAATGAGAGTCAGGAAAATCAAGAAGTTTGTGTTCTTCAGCATAAGCAATAAGAATCCCCTTGGGACACTATCGGCAAGGAAGTTATCTGAGGTGAGCCGCCCACCACTTATTTTACCTCATTTTTGAAGTTATTTAGCTGTATCAGCTCAATAATCAACGAGAAACATGGAGGCGAATCGAACGGCGCAAAGCGCCTGACCGCAGAGATGAGACACGCCAATTCACTTCGCGTTTCGAGAGGGGGCGCGTTCGCGGACGCGTGTCCCCTCTCTTTGAGAAGATACGTTTAGCTTTGTTTGGTAATCACGTGCTACAGTGTCAAAAATTCGAGCGAATTGGGAGAAATGTATGCAGAGAAGCGTTCTCCGCGTTGTCCTTTTTTTCTTCTGCATTGCAACCGAACTTGCCTGGGGTGGAGGGATCCACGAAGCTGCGAAAATGGCAGATATCGATCGGCTGAAGGAAATCCTCAAACTCAGCCCCAACCTGGTCAACTCCACAGTTGATTATGGTATGACGCCACCCAGCTATCAGATGACTCCCCTTCAATGGGCAGGAAGGATGGGCCATCCCGAGGTGGCCCGCCTGCTTCTGGAAAACAAAGCCGATGTAAACGCCAAGACAACCCGAGGAAGAACTCCGCTCCACATGGCGTCAATTCGCGGCAATTTGGAAGTCGTCGAAATTCTCCTGGCTTCAGGTGCAACTGTCAATGCCGCGGATAATTTCGGTTCGACGCCACTGCATTTTGCCGCATCCAAAGGCACGGTCCCAGTGATCGAAACTCTCCTGTCACATGGCGCCCGAGCTGATGTCAATGACGCACAGGGGAACACCCCCTTGCACGTTGCGACCCTGCACGGTAACGTACGGGCAATGGCCCTTCTCCTGAACCGACCCGGTGCATTGGAATCCGTGAACAATGAAGGTGACACCCCTCTGCATATGGCAGTTCGAGGGAACCACCGCCAGGGACTGGAGCTCCTCCTCAAATATCATCCGTCCCTCGTTGCGACAAACGCAAAGAAGGAAACCCCGCTTCATTTGGCTGCCCGTAAGCTGTCTAACGAACTGGTCGAGATTCTGCTTAACGCAGGCGCACCAGTCGACCCCCGGAATCTGGAAGGCGAAACCCCGTTGTTCGTGGCGGCAAGACAAGCTTTTTGGGAGGCCAAATGGAACAACCGGCGTGAAAGTAAATTTGCCGATCAGTTCCGGGCGATTCTGACAACTTTTCTTGCCAAGGGCGCCGATCTCTACGCGCAAAGTCCTGACGGCGGAAGTCCATTGAACCTTGCCAACAACATTCTCGGACGGAGGGAAGTGGAAAAAATCCTTGGAGCTCCTCGAAAGTAAATCGTCTGACGCCGGAAATAGCCGCGGGATGCTGACAGGCCCGCGGATGTTGCTCCTTCGCCGAAGGGGAATTTTTGCCGCCGTATTTTTCGCCTGTCTGGGGTTTGGAAGTTTCACGGCCCTGTTTTTCAGCCGTTCAAGCATTGCCTCAATGACTTTCGAGGCTTCTCAACCTCTCGAAAGGTCCCCCGCGCTCGACGATCAATCCGCCGCGTTGTTCGGGAAATACCTCGATCGGTTCAGAGATATTCCCGCACAGGCTGCCTGCCTGGAAGCTCATGGCTTTCCCGTGGATAAAGCCTTTCTCCAGGATCATATCGAGCTTAAGTCCGAAATGCAGGGTGGTTGCCGATTCCATTTTCGGGTTTCCGGCTCAAGAACAGGTTTCGTTCTGCTTGTAGCCGAGACCCTCGGAAATTGGTTCACGGAAGAATCTGCGCGTCTGTTGCAGGAACATACCGCGGAAATGCGGGTGTTCCAAGAGGGAAGATTGAAGGTTGTGATGGCCGAGAGCGCCAAAATGCGCGAACGGATAACAGCCATGGAAGCGTCTCTCCATGTAGGCTCCCTGCCGGATTCCCTAAAAAAAACCGACGCCCGCCTCGATCATCTAAGAGAAAACCTGGCTGCGACCGAAATTTCCAGCCGCAGACTGCTCAAACGAATTTCCGTAAGAAGCAAATCCCTTTCGGCTGCCGCGACTAAATCCGCCCGAAAAAAGCAGAGCCGTGGGCGGTTGCCTCCAGCCATCAGAAGAGGTTTGGCTCTTGTGAATGCGTTGTCCAAAACCGCCCGTCAGCTCGAGGCAAAAAAAGTCTCGCTGAAGGGTTCCATATTGAAGGCTTCCAAATTTCGTCTCCAGATTTTGGAGCGAAAAGATGAGTACGATGAGCTTTCTCAGCAGAAAAATGCCTACGATTCAGCAGCCTCGATGTGGACGAAAATGCGTGATTTCACCATTTTTCAGCAGCAATCTGGAATTGGAAAACTATCCATAACCGCAGGGCCAAAGCTGGTGGAAACTGGTTTTTCCCTGTTCAGATTGGATGTTTTTCTCGGCATTGGTTTCCTGGCATCGATTCTCGCCTTGGCATCCACGATTCTGGCCGATTATTTCGACACGACCGTGCGCAACCCATTTTTCATGCCCCATGTCCGGTCTTTCAACATTATCGGAAAAATAACCGAAGTGATGCCCGCCGGCGAAACCATTCTTCATGGGCCGAATGAACCGCCCGGGGCACCCGGGCCATCTGAGCCGCCCGGGCCACCTGGGCCGCCGGGGTTGATTGAACCGGCCTTCATGTGTAATCCCCTGATTCCCCTCGTGGCTTCCGAGGATTGCATGGCTTCCCTGCGCGACCAGATACTCCCGGCAGTCGATCGAATCCCCCTGAACGAGCCATCCATGGCCCCGGCAGCCCACTATCCCCATAGTGAGGGTCGGAAACATTTCGAGACGATTATCCTCCTTTCGCCCAAACCCGGGGCGGGAGCTTCCACCATCACGGTCGGGCTCGGGCTTTCCCTTGCCAGGGCCGGGCGGCGGGTACTCCTGGTTGATGCGGACCAGCGTGCTCCGACACTGCACAAGATGCTTTTCGTTCCCAAGTTTCCAGGATTGACCTCCTGGGTTCCCGGGAAAACATTGGATAGTTGCTGCATGGAAACAGGGTTCGATCGGTTACGGATCATCCCCGCGGGACTCCAACATCCGGATCTGAAAAGATTCTGGGGGTCGGGAGACTGGGTCGGAGAGTTTCTCGAAACGTCGCAAATGATTGCCGACATTGTTCTGGTCGATGTATCACCACTTTCGGTCTGTCAGGATGCAGGTTTCTTCCTTCGACATGCCGATCGAATCCTTGTCCTGGCGGGGGTAGGCTCGAGCCGGGTTGTAGATGTCCACGCAGCATTTTCATTTTTGAACGAAAACAATTTTGAACCGGCCGGAATAATCTACAACCGGATTCCACAAGGTGAAATTGATTTCATGTGGCGGATGGTCTGAAGCTGGCTGATATGCTTAATTCTAATGCACTCCCGCTGGCCCGATTTTTCAGAAAAGGGTTCCTTGCGGAGGTTCTCTGCCTGCTGGTTCTAACCGGTTCGGTGGGATTTGCGGAGGATGCATTAACGGTAATCATGCCGAGCCGTGTCAATCTGGTTCCATGGACCCTGGATACGGTAAAAAGGGTTCTCGAACGGGATATTTCGCGAAAGGTTTCCCTTTCGGTCCGCTCGGATGTGGGCTTTCATTGGCCGGACCCTTCAGCTTCCGGCGCTTGGCTGCTTCTCGAGGAGGGGGTCAAGGCGCCGGTTGATCTGAAGTTCACGGGAATCAGGCTTTCCCTTCTTTGGATGATGGCCGTTCGTTCTGAAATGCTATCCTCGGTTGCATCGAAGTGTCCTTCCAGGTTGGACGAGTTTTTCAAGGCATTGGACGCCTTGAAAAAAAACTCCCCGGGTGTGTTTCCCTGGTTCGAGTCACTTTATTCAGCGGAAACCCTGCGCTGCTTCACGGTCGCCTTTGCTATTCCGAATGGTTCCGAAGACGCGGAAATCGCATCCCAGTCATTGAAGGTTTTCCATCAAGCCCTCGATGGAAGGCTTCTGAACCCGCTTTCCATAGAGTCTGACGAAGGACTTGCATTCGATGTTTTCGAAGCGAGGGATTCGGTCTTTTCCTCAATGTGGGTTGTTGAGGAGTCTTGGACGCCGACATCACTTTTGAAGGGAACATTAGCGGGAACATTTTTCGTTCCCGTTCCCGGGATAGCTAGGCCGTCTCCCGTGCCTCAAATGCAATTTTCGCTTTGGTCCCGCGAACAGATTCCGATTGGCGGAATCAGGCAAAGGCTTGAAATAGCTTCGTTTCCTTATCCGGTGATTCGCCTCGATTCCAAGGCTGAGTCGGCATGGAAACGCGACACATTTTCGAGCGTTTACGATCAACTGATTCAAGGGGGGAACGAGTAGAGGTGTTCGTGTCGTTGCGCATAAAGGTTCTGGGGCTGTTGTTCCTGCTGATCGGCGGCCTTGCGCTCGTATTCAATGAGAGCGCCTCCCGGCTGATTTTCGAGAAAACGGAGGAGACATTCCAGGAGCGTATCTTCGTTTTGACCGATTCGATCGGTCTTTATTGGGAGGCCGAGCGCAACCTGCTTCTGCGGACTGCGGTATTGTATTCGGAATCAGAAAAGCTCGTCAATTACTCTATCTACGGGCTAAACAACCTCCTCATGCGAGAGATGAAACGCCTGGTGACCAACTCCGGGTTTTCCGATCTTCAGATTATCCTCAAGAACGGCGTTACGCTGGTCGCCGAGACCGAATCCATACTGCCCGGAACCTCCCTTAACGAGAAGGATCCTCGTCTCAGCCTTTCAAAACTCAACATCGTTGCACGCGAGAGCGGCCTGGAGATGACCGCGGTGGTTCCCATTTACAAGATGGGCGAGTTTGTCGGGCTTCTGGCCCTCCGGCGGATGCTCGATGATTCCAGGCTCAAGAAAATGGCACGGAACCTCCAGGCCGATGTTTCTCTCGCGATGCGTGGAAACGCCGTCGCCTCATCGCTTCAGGGCGAGGCACGCCGGAACATGGTCGTGGACATCTACCAAAACTCGGAAACCCGCGAACAGTTCTACACGCTTCCGCTTGCCGGGAAGATCCATTCCATCGGTGTCGTTGGTGTCGGCGAAACGAGTGAGCATGTTCCGATCAGGGTCTATTGCGCCCTTTCCCAGGAAAAGATGCGTTCTCTGCTCGAACAAGCTCAGGGCCAGAACCTGCAATTGACGCTCCTGGCATTGGTTGTGTCGATGTTCCTCGCCGCGGTTTTCGCGGAACGGGTGCTGAATGCCGGCATCCGGGAGATCAGGGATGGCGCGAACAGAATTTCCAAAGGCGATCTGGAATTCACTCTTCCTGAAACCAGGAATGACGAGATAGGTGATCTCGCACGCTCCTTCAACAATATGGCGACCAACCTGAAGGCCAATCACGACAAGCTTCAGCACTACATTCAAAGCCTCGAGCAACTAAAAAACTATATCCAGAACATTTTGGGAAGCCTCAAAACCTCCGTCATCACCTGGACCCGCCTCGGTAAAATTGAAACCGTGAACGCATCCGCGGGAAGAGAGCTCACGGAACTCTGCGGACCTCTGGTCGGCCTTTCTCTGCACCGGTTTTTGAAGCCGATGAACGGGCCATCCCGAGGGTTCTTTCTGAAGGCTTTGCGCGAATTGATCGAGGAGGAGCGCAAAACGCTTCCATTCGACCTTGAGTTCGATCTCGGCCCGAAACGCGGTTTCAAGGTCATGGAAGGAAGCTTCTCTTATCTTCGGGATTCCAGCGGTCAACCGCATGGAATGGTGCTGACCTTGAATGACATCACCCAACGGCGGATCATCGAACAACAGCTCTACCATGCCGACAAACTCAGTTCCATCGGCCAGCTTGCGGCCAGCGTAGCCCACGAGATCAAGAACCCGTTAGCGGCCATCAAGACTCTCGGCCAGCTCCTTCAGGAGGAGACCCCGTCCGCGGATTCCCGACGCGAGTATATTGATGTGATCGTCTCGGAAGTAGACAGGCTCAACGGAGTCGTAGAACAGCTTTTGAAATATGCCCGGCCGGAAGGATCCCGCATCGGGATGGTGCGGTTCTCCGAGGTGATCGGCCCGGTTCTTGCCCTTGTCCGACATGAGTCGGAGCGGCATCGGGTTTCGCTCTTGACTGAGTTTTCCCCCGATCTTGAGGTATTTGTTGACGCCGAGAAGATCAAGCAGGTATTCTTGAACCTGATTTTCAACGCGATTCAGGCTTTCCCGGATGGTGGGCAGGTAAGGATTCGAGCTTTTATCGATTCGGGCAGCCCATGGGCGATTCTCCAGGTTGAGGACAATGGGCCGGGCATTCCTTCCGAGGTGCTTCCCCGTGTTTTTGAGCCGTTCTTTACCACCAAGCAGCGCGGGACTGGGCTTGGGTTGGCGATTGTAAAGAAGATCATCGATCTGCATGGAGGCAAGATCGAGGTCAAAAGCCGACCGAACGAGGGGACAAACATTATCATGTATCTTCCATTCGAGAGAAAGGACTGAAATGCTTTTCAAGACCCACAACATTCTCCTGGTGGACGACGAAAAATCGATTCTTTTCAGCCTGAAGGCGGCCCTGCAGAAAGAGGGGTATTCGGTCAAATCGGCTGAAAACCCGCAGGATGCCCTCAGAATGATCGAGCCGGGGGCCTTCCAGGTCATTATTTCCGATTACAACATGCCCGCGATGAACGGAATGGAATTTCTGCGGCGCGTAAAACAGATCGACCCCGAGACGGTATTCATTCTAATGACGGCGTATGGCTCCGAGAAACTAGCGATAGAGGCGATGAAGGAAGGCGCTTACGATTATTTTTCGAAGCCTTTCGACATTGATGAGATGAGGGTTATCGTCGCCAAGTCCTGCGAACAGTTCAGCCTCGCCTGGGAAAAAAAGAGCCTGGAAGAGAGATTTCTCACCGAACCAGAACAAGACCGCATCATCGGAGTTTCACCCCAGATGCAGATCGTCAAGGAACGAATCGAGCAAGTCGCGAAAAGTGAGATGACCGTGCTTGTACAAGGGGAATCGGGAACCGGTAAAGAACTCGTCGCCGAGGCAATCCAACGTCGGAGCAACCGGGCATCGGGGCCGTTCATCAAGATCAACTGCGCCGCCATTCCTGAAAACCTCATCGAAAGCGAGCTTTTCGGGTATGAAAAGGGTGCGTTCACCGGCGCGGGCGCACGGAAAAGAGGAAAGTTCGAGCTGGCGAATGGCGGAACCATTTTTCTGGACGAAATCGGAGACATGGCGCTCAACACCCAAGCCAAGGTTCTGCGTGCGATACAGGAACGTGAAGTCGAGCGGATTGGCGGCTCCGGGCCGATCAAGGTTGACGTCCGCATCATCACCGCGACCCACAAGGATCTTCGGAAACTTATCTCCCAGAAACAATTCCGCGAGGATTTATTCTATCGGGTCAATGTGGTTAACATCGCCATCGCGCCGCTCCGGGAAAGGGTCGAAGACATCCCCATCCTGGTCGAGCATTTCATACAGGTGGCGAGTCGAAAGCTGGGACGGCCGCTCGAAGGGATCTCCCCCCGCGCCCTTACCGCGCTGAAGAACTTCAAATGGCCAGGAAACGTCCGCCAGTTGCAGAATATCCTCGAAGGTGCCGCCGTTTTCACAAAGGGAAATCTGATCGATCTTTTGAACCTTCCCGAGGAGGTCAGGATCGGGTTCGCCCCCGCCGACACCACCGCGGGGTTCGACTGGATTGCCGCCGAGATCGAAAAGGGAAAATCCCTCGATGAGGTCGTAGGAACGATCGAGCGCGAAATGATCGTTCGCACTCTCACTGCGACCGAGGGGAACCAGTCTCAGGCCGCCTCCCGGCTCGGAATCAAGCGGGGAACGCTCCAATACAAAATAAAAACATACAATATTGCATGATCAGTGATACCAATCACAAAAAGTCCATTCGCGATCCGCGTGCCGTGGGTGCGGGCGCGACTAACAATGTCCGCTAAATTTCTCGGTTCGGCCCCAGATAGT
>MNYA01000170.1 GCA_001872985.1 bacterium CG2_30_54_10
TGGGTCCAGCTGACACCCTGCGCAAACGGATTTTTAGGAATTTCCCGAAGATAGACACGAGGATAGAAAACGGCCTCCCCCCCCACGCCCCAATCCTCATCAGCGGAGGGAGCAGGCCATTTCACCGTATAAGGAATGTTCTGAGACATCGAGCCAATGCTTGGTGGGTAGAAAAGGCCGTAGGGAATAGTTGCGAGAGCCGCCGCCGAGTTCTTCATTCCCGGAAATGCCTGGATCCCTCGTTCGATCGCTCTCTCGCAGTCATTTCTCCATTCTTTGATTGCATGGCGCATGGTAGAAAGGTTGTTTTGCAGATCGGACTCCAACAATCGGACTGTGACTATTTCCGCTGTCGGGACAAGCGACATGGAGACAATTCCAAGGATGGTAAGGACGACTAAAAGTTCGATGATGGTGAAACCCGATTTTTGCAAAAGTTTCATTGGTTCCATTTATCAGTGATGCTACCATCAATGGCTATGCCGGCGCCAACCGACCAGACGTTACTCACTCCGGTGGCCGTTTCTCCACCGGACACCCACTCGGCGGAGGCAACCTGCTTGTCTTGCCAAACCAGGGGCATGAGGGGGAATGCCTTCGAGGGAGATGCCCCTTCAAACTCGAAGTGGGCGGTTGGATACCAGCCAACAAAGGGGTGCGGAGGGATTCTCCGGATGAACCTCTGGTTGATGACCACCGTCACTACTCCCGCAGTCGGGGTAACAACAGTCGGACCAGTGGCGAGGTCGAACGAAACCCCGGATGAGTCGACAAATTTGCTCGGATTCTGGGGGAATAGCAACCCCCCATCTTTTCCTGATTTAATGGCCTTCTCGATGGCCTTCGACCGTAATTTTTCCCAACCGGGAATGCTGGTAGGGTGAGCGGCCTCGACCTTACCGATGAGCTGTCGGGTCACATACGCCGTGTATGCGTTGCGAGCGTAGTCCAAATCGACCAGGATCCCATGTAGCCGGACTTCCTTGTCACGCTGCTGCATCAGCTTGAACGCAGGGAAAACAAGGGCCGCGAGAAGCCCTAAAATCGTCGTCACCACCAACAGCTCAATGATGGTCACGCCCAATCGCGAACCTGGACATCCAAAGAAAGCTTTTCCGTAAGTTGGTGATTGAAAGGTAAACATCTTTTTCACCTCGATTCCCCTACACGATGCGCCTCAAACTTGGGTAGTAGTACCGCATGAACTGAAGGCAATTTGTCATTGCGCGGAGCGCAAGCGGTTGCGAGCGAAGCGCGGCAAAGCAATCCGAATGCCGGAAGATTGCTTCACTTCGTTCGCAACGACAGGTCTTCATCAGTTAAAAGCTACCACGTTTCCACTCAATAATTCGGGGAAACTCAATGATTCCTGGCGCAAGAGACTTCTCCCTTCGGTCGGAATGACAGCATCGTTTGTCATTCCGACCGAATGTGAGGAATCTCGCTTTATGTTGAGAATCAGCTAATGCACCTTTTTTTTGAGCAGACACGCTACCGCCATCCTGTTCTCCGTGACCCCTAGTCTCCCTGCCCACTAATCCTTGGTCCCTTGATTTTTCAATAGGCATCCGGGAGATCAATCTTTTTTCAGAAGGGGCATGAACAGGTCGGATGACTTGAGGATGTCAACCGCCCGTTGCAGTTGGGTGTCGTATTTGTTCACCACATAGTCTTGCAGGCTTCCTTTGGTGAAACTGTCGGGAACCTCAATCAAGCCGCTGGGTTTGTAGGTATCGGTAGCGACCGGGTTGGTTCCGCTTGCGGTCTCAGAAGTGCCTGAAGCAATGGATGAGGTTTTGGAGGCTTCAGCCTGCTTTGAACGTTTTTCTTCGTCTTCGATCGTTTTCTGAATTTCTTTGCGTTCTTCCTCAGTTATCTTTGGAAGATCGACGTCAATATCAGGCTCGATGCCCTTTTTGTGAATGTTTATACCGGATGGGGTGTAATAAAGAGCCGTTGTCAAAGCAAGCGCGGAGCCATCGTTCAGCGAAATGACCGTCTGGACGGAACCCTTCCCGAAGCTCTTTCTGCCGAGAAGAATGCCGCGCTTGTTGTCCTTGATCGCGCCTGCCACGATCTCCGAGGCGGAAGCGGAACCCTCGTTGATCAGCACGATGAGTGGTAGAAGCGGGTGTGACTGAAAAAAGGAACTGTAGGTGTTCTTCTCACCATCACGCCCCTTGATGGAAACGATATCACCCTTGGGAATGAACTTCCGGCCGACCTCGACCGCCGCGGTGAGAAGGCCGCCCGGGTTGTTGCGCAGGTCGAGTATAATGGATGTGCATTTCGCTTTTTCAAGGGCCAGCATCGCCTTCTCGAGGTCTTCGGCCGATGTCTGGATGAACTGGGTCAAGCGAATGTAGCCGATATTCGGTTTAACCACCCAGTATTTCACGCTCGGAATTTTGATGACTTCGCGGACCAGCGTGTATTCTTTGGGCTCTCTCTCGCCCTCGCGAAGAACCGTGATCCGTACCTTTGACCCTTCCGGGCCGCGGAGAAGCTTCACGGCATCGTGCAAGGCGATGTCGATTACTTCCTTGTCATCGATCTTGATGATCGCGTCACCGGCTTTGATTCCGGCTCTGAACGCCGGGGTATCTTCGATTGGGGAAATAACCGTGAGCATGCGGCCTTTGGTGGTAATGACGATACCAAGCCCACCGAACTCGCCCTGGGTCTCGACTTGCATCTCCTTGAAAGATTTGGGTTCCATGAAGCGAGTGTAGGGGTCATCAAGGGTTTTCAGCATTCCTTCGATCGCGCCGTAGACAAGTTTCTGCTCGTCTACGGCTTCATCGACGTAATCGGACTTGATGATCTCCATGACTTTCCTGATCAGGTCAAGCGATTTGAAATACGTGATGTTGGTGGAAGTCGCCCACAGGGGCTCCCCAACAGCGAGTAGAAGACCGACAATGAGAAGAAGGGCGGGGATAACACGACGGCCGATGAACCGCTTCATGCGATGCTCCTTAGGACGATGCCATGGGGGAATTCGTATACACGAGGTCATTTTATCACACACTTATCCCAGGCGCTATCAAATTTCAGGGGGAAATTAACGCGGTTTTGGAAGGAAACTAAGGGGGTCCTCGTTGCGGCCTGCAAAACGAATCTCGAAATGCAGTCGGGTGTTGCGTGCGCCAAGCATCCTTCCGATGACCTCGCCCTGTTCGACGATCTGCCCAACCCCGACCCATGTATCGTCAAGGTTACCGTAAACCGAGGAAAAGCCTTTCTTATGGCCGATAATGATGACGTTTCCGAATTGTCCGAGGGGGCCCTTGAACAGGATCTTGCCGAGGGCGGCTGCCACGATCTCAGTCTCGCCGGAAACGACGATCTCGAGGCCCGGTGGGGTTCCTTCTCCGGTTGGTTGGAAGCTCAGCAATTGAACCTTCTTCATTGGCCATTGGAAAACAAGCCGCCTGGGGTTGGCGGCGACCGAGCCTGACGCGGGGGCAACTATCGACGGTTCAGCGGGATTTTCATTGGTTGGGGAAAATGGCCCAGGCCGGGTGGATTCCGAAATTCCGGCGTCGAATCCTGTTTGGTTGCGGCTCCTAGAAGATTCGATCTTGGCGATCTCCTGTTCCAGGGCTTGCTGACCTTGTTTGAGCTTTTCCTGGCGGGAAACAAAAACTTTTCTCTCGAGTACAAGCGTTTCAAGAATGGCAGCGAGCGAGGACATCTCGACCGTAAGCTCTTTCTGGCGCTTGTCATTCGTGGCGGATAGTTCCTCCAGATGTTTCCGGTCGGCGACCAGAGCCTGACCATCGGCCACGAGTTTTGCATGATTGGATCGAAGGGCTTCCAGAAGCTTCCGGTCGCTTTCAAGCAGATGGCGAACCATCTGAAACCGGTTGAGGAATGAGTTGAGATCCCCCGCGGAAAAGATGCTTGTCACCAATGTGCCCTGGCGGATTTTGTGAAGTTGTACAAGTCGGTTTCTAAACCGGGAACGAATCGCCTTGCTCTTTGCCGTCCCCTCTGCAATCTCTTTTGAAAGGCGCTCTATACGTTCAGCGGCCTCGGCCGTTTCACTTGCCAGGGCTGCCGTCTCGGTTCTGAGGACAGCCACGCGTTCCAGTTTCCGGTTGCTCTGGGATTCAAGCCTGCGAACATGGGCACGCGTATCACTAACCTTCAGCTTCAAAAACTCGAGTTGGACTTTCACCGAATCGAGCTGCTCCTGGAGACGCCCAAGCCTTTCGGTGGTGGATTTGTTTTCGGCTATTGCCGTCCCGCAAAATCGGGTAAGAAAGACCAATCCAAGGATAATGCCGGAAAAGACCCCGACGCGCAAGCGGGTTTTAGCCGAATGCGCAATCCAGGGGTAACTTCTCAAAGATAGGGGGCACGGACGCCCTCGCGATACGCGAAGCGAATTCGGGTGTCTCACTCCCCGCGGTCGGGCGCCTTGCGCCCTTCTAGTTGCATTCGTGATTTCCCCCTCCACCTACTTTTCACGCCCGAAGACGTTGAGATCGCGCAGCGACAGAAGACTTCCGGATATTCCGAGCACGATTCCCATCATGAGGAGCTTCACGGACAGCTTTACCATATGGCCTGCGCCAAGTTCGAACTTGAAAAAGGGGATCAGTACGGCAAGTCGGGCCATGATGAATTGCGAGCCGAATACCAAAAGAATCATGGCAATAGCGGCGCCCAGCACGCCCTGGATTAAGCCCTCGATTAGAAATGGGGATCGGATGAACCAATTCGTTGCTCCGACCAATTTCATTATGAGGATCTCTTCCCGGCGCATGAATAGCGTGAGCCTGACGGTATTGTAGACGATGAAAAGCGAAGAAAGTCCGAGAAGAACGATCACCAGAATGCTTCCGATCCAGAGGAGTTGCGAAAGTCCCTGAAATTGCCTGAAAGCCTCTTCTCCATAACCGACGCTTTCCACGAGTGGAAAGCTGCGCAGCCTTGCTAACAATGGTTGTAGATCGTGGCTCGATCTGACTTTCATGCGAATAGTGTAGGGAAGAGGGTTTTCACCTTCAGCCAGGCCGATCTGCAGAAGATTCCGATCGTCGGAATTGCTGAACAATTCACGTCCGGCAGCTTCGGGTGTGACCACATCGACCCGGGTTACCTCATCGAATCCGGTAATCTGCAGTTTCAAGGCATTGACTTTGTCGATTGCCGCGCCCGGAACGAGGAATGCAGTAACCAACGCTTCTTCCTGGAGGCGGTCCAGGAGAAATTCCATGTTCATGGTGGCGAGGAGAAATGTTCCCATCAGCAGCAGAGCGACCGAAATCGTGGAAACCGTGACGAACGTCATCAGACCCGCCCGCCTCAGATTTGTTACCGCCTCGGAAATGAAAAACGTCAGGTTATCGACGGACATTCCCGATTATACCTTTCTCATTCGTAAGCATAGGTTCCGCCAGGGTCGTCTTTGACAATGCGGCCCTCGACCAAGGCAATGACGCGTTTTCTGAGCTTGTTCACGATATGGTGATTGTGGGTAGCCATGATTACGGTAGTTCCACGGGCATTGATTTCAAGGAATAACTGCATGATCTCGAGCGAAATCATCGGATCAAGATTTCCTGTCGGTTCGTCCGTGATGAGAATCAGTGGATTGTTGACCACCGCCCGGGCAATGCATACACGCTGTTGCTCTCCCCCGGATAACTCATCAGGAAACATTCTGCGCTTGTGCGAAAGACCGACCTGCTCCAGGGTTTCCTGAACCCTTGCATTAATGACCGTTTCAGATGCCCCGAGGACGCGTAGCCCGAATCCGACGTTTTCAGCGACCGTGCGCATTTTCAGCAGCTGAAAGTCCTGGAGGACGATGCCGAGATTGCGACGCAAATAGGGCACGCGAGAATCGGGCATCGAGACAATGTCTTTACCATCGACGACCACTTTCCCTTCGGTGGGGATCTCCTCGCGGAAAAGGATCCGGAGGAATGTGCTTTTTCCGGCGCCGCTCGGACCTACGAGAAACACGAAATCTCCCGCAGGAATTGACAGGGTGACATCGTTCAATGCCCGCACACCGTTAGGGTAGATCTTTGTGACTTTCTGAAGGTTGATCATCGAGACGGGTTGGATTATACCA
Source organism: bacterium CG2_30_54_10 (assembly GCA_001872985.1). Classification (GTDB taxonomy): domain Bacteria; phylum Muiribacteriota; class Ozemobacteria; order Ozemobacterales; family Ozemobacteraceae; genus CG2-30-54-10. The sequence goes on from MNYA01000170.1 coordinate 6,092, forward strand.
GCATCGTTTGGAAAATGAAACGTATCTACTCAATAATTCGGGGAAACTCAATGATTCCTGGCGCAAAAGATTTTTCCATTCGGTCGAAATGACAGCACCATTTGTCATTCCGAACGAATGTGAGGAATCTCGCTTTACGTTGAGAATCAGCTGATTCCCTTCTTTTCGAGGAGATACAATGAAACAACCTTGGACAACCTTGGACAACCTTGAAAAATCTGACTTTATCCAGGCAAAACAAAAGTTGGAAAACACCGGGGATAGTTGTATCATGACAAGGTAGGCTGGTTCTATACCGGTTGTCCCGGTTGTCCATCGTCCCTACTCTGGAGGATCGCGGATGATTTTTGAACTTTTGAAATTGTGCCTGGACAAGGGCGCCTCGGACCTTCACTTTAAAGTCGGCTATCCGCCTATTCTTCGGATTGACGGCGCGATGATGCCGATGAAAATGAAGGAAATCGAAATCTCGGACTATGAGAATATGCTCGAGGCGATCCTGGATGACTACCAGTTGACCAAGTTTCTCGAACATAAGAAGCTCGATCTTGGTTACAGCTTCGCCAACGCTCGTTTCCGCGTGAATCTTTTCTTCGACTACCACGGCGGAAGCGGGGTTTTTCGAGTCATCCCGTTCATGCAGTTGACCTTCGACGACATTGGCCTTCCAAAGGCGGCGCGTTCGCTGATCACCCGTCCGTCCGGTCTGATACTCGTCACCGGAACGACAGGGGCAGGAAAATCCACGACCCTTTCATGTTTCATCTCGCAAATCCTGCAGACAATGCCCAAGACCATCGTTACGATCGAAGACCCGATCGAATATATCTTCGAGGACGACGTGGGACTTGTCAGCCAGCGGCAGGTCGCCGTCGACTGCCGAACGTTCGAGGAAGGCATCCGGGGGGCCATGCAGACCGACTGCGATATCATCATGGTAGGGGAGTTACGCGAACCCGAAGCCGTCAGCATCACCCTGGCAGCGGCCGAGACTGGAAAGCTCGTGTTTGCGACCCTGCACAGCAATACCGCCCTCCAGGCGATCGACCGTTTCGTGAACTTGTTCCCCCAAGCCCTGCAGCCGCAAGTTCTGTCGCGCCTTTCCAATACGCTTCTTGGAATTGTGACCCAGACGCTGATCCCGAAAAAAATGGCGAAAGGCCGGATAGCCGCTTTCGAAATCTTGATGGCGCTTCCGATGATCAGGTCGCTAATCGCCGAAAGCCGGTTGCATCTAATACAGTCTTACCAGGAAACCGGCGGTGAATCGGGCATGGTGACCATGGATCAAGCCCTTTCGCAACTTGTTCTCGCCGAAAAAATCAGTATGGCTGAGGCCCTCGCGAAAGCCACAAATCAAAACTCCTTGAAAAAACTGGTTGAACAGGGCGCAGCGCCCCCTGAAGGAAAGTCGATATGAAACCGAAAATCTTCAACTTTTTCGACCAGGCAATCGCAATGAATGCCAGCGATCTGACCCTGAAGCCGGGCGCGCCGCCGACCTTCCGGCAGAATCGGCACCTGATCATTTCGGAAGAGGAACCAATCGCTCCGCAGGAGATGTTAGACCTCTTCCTGCCCATCCTGGATGTACGGCTGCAAGAGATGCTCCAGAAGACATTCGAAGCCCATGCAATGTATCCGTACAAAGAGAAAGCCCGAGTGCGCTTCTACATTTTTCAGCAGCGGGAAGGCTACGCGGGCAGTTTCAGGTTCGTTCCCACAAAGGTTCCATCCATTTCCGATCTGGGCCTTCCCGAACACCTCGCCGAGCAGGCCTGTAAACCGCGAGGCCTCTTCCTCGTGACAGGGCCGAGCGGTTCCGGAAAAAGCCACACGATGGCGGCGATGATAAACTCCATTAACAAAACATTCGCCCGTCACGTCATCACTCTTGAAAACCCGATCGAATTCCTCTTCACCAGGATCCAGTCAATTTTTACCCAGATCGAGGTCGGCACGATGATCCCAACCTACCAGGACGCCCTGGCAAACGCCCTCCGTGAAGACCCGGACGTGATGCTCATCGGGGAGATGCGCGACCAGAAGACCGTCGAGATGGCGTTGGTCGCTTCCGAAACCGGGCATTTCGTGGTTTCCACACTCCCCACGCTGGGCGCAGCGCCGACCATCGAGCGTATCGTCAGCTTCTTCCCGCCCGAAAAACATGATGAGGTTCGATTGCAGATTTCACTCAACCTGGTCGGTATCTTTTCCCAACTCCTCCTCCCGCGCCTCTCCCCAGAACAACCTCCGACCGTTGCATACGAACTTCTGATCGCCAATCCTGCGATCAGAACCCTTATCCGCGACAAGAAATACTCCCAGCTCTCCTCCGCGATGTTGATGTCTCGCCGTGAGGGTTCTGTGACCCTCAAGGAGTCGTTGACTCATCTTCTGCGGGATGAGACGGCAAACACCCAACTGGTGAAAGCAATGCTCCAGGAGATTGTCGAATGAGCCAGATTTCTGAACGCAAGATCGAATCCCTGTGTGCTGCCGCCGCGGCACGCCTTGCAGCGCTGGGCGGCCCCAATGTTCCCTTGACCGTGCAGGCGCAGACGGTCAAGATCCTGGCCAAGACTCATTATCAAAAAGCGTCGGAGAAGGTCGTTTCCTTCTTTACGGATCACCCCGACCTCGAAGACTCGATTCTGGCCATTTCGGAGCTCTCCCCTGAGCTCGCGGTCACGCTTCTGGTCAACCGGATCCATGAGAAACGGGCGCTGAATCGAGATGTTATCGCCGAGCAACTCGGAAAGTTCAAGTCACCGGCCAGTTTTGAATGCCTTAATGATCTGCTGGGCGACGAAGACCGGCATGTCCGATATCAGGCCGCAAATAGTTTGTTCACCTTGGGTGGAAATGACTCGGCATTGGCCCTTTGCCGGTACATTTCCGATCCCGACGAATGGATCTCCATGTCGATCTTGAAGCTCCTGTGCCGGATGAAAGAACACGAATCGATCCCTTTCCTGGCCGAGCAGTTCACCAAAGATCCCGACATCCGGCGCAAAGCGCAAATGGTCAGTTTCCTTTCGATGTTCCGGAGCGTAACGTTGGTCAACATCTTCGATGAAGGTCTCAGAGGAAAGGATGCCCGGCTGAAGGCGAACTCGATCGAGGCCATCGGCGAACTCGACCTTCCGCAGCGGGAGATCAAACAACGCATCCAACCGTTCCTGCGCGACCCGAACAACCGGATCCGCGCGAACGCCATTCTGGCGCTGGCCAAGAGTGAGCCCGAGACCATAAGGCCCGAGATCGTCCAGATGGTTGAGTCGAGCGACGTCCAGCTCAGACGAAGCGCAGCGTACATCCTGGGCCAGATAAGCACTGCCGGCAATGAGCCTCTTGTAGAAAAACTGGTGGTGGATTCCGCGCCCGATGTCCGAAAACGGATGGTACTTTCGCTGCGGGCTTTTCCACGCGAATTCGTTCAGAAGCAGCTTGAGAAATCCTGCATCGACCAAAACAAATGGATCAGAAAATATTCGATCGAACAAGCAGCGAACTTCCCTGATTTCCCCAAGGCAATCATCATCAAACAGCTCAAGACTGAAACCGTCTACCCTAACCTCGTGGCATGCATGGATTTCTTCGGCCGCCATCCTGATGAAGAGGGAGCCCGCCTTATTCGCCACAGGGTTAAAGATAAGCGCGATCAGGTCGTTTCCGGAGTCATCCGCGCTGTCGGTGCGATGTTCGGAGTAAAAGGACTCCAGGCCATTGCTCCCCAAGTGGATTATAAAAATCCAAGAATCCTTCGCACTTTCGTGGTCACCCATTTCAGCCTCGGGGGTATCGAGATGCTTGGTCAGATCCTTGAAAAAGCCGCTCATGTCAGGAGTTCTGTTCTCGATAACCCGTATCTTGACTCCATCGAAGGGTGCCTTGACCTTCTGAACATGAGAGACAAGATGCCGAAAGACCTTTTTGCGGAACTTTCAAAGGCTTCGATGGCGGAAGCGGTTCCTGTGCCGAGCCCGGTGGTCACCCCCATCGCGGTTCCCCCGCCGGTAGCCATGCCTGTTCCCCCGGCTTTTCAACCTTTGGTTTTCGAGCCTCAGCCTCAGCCTCAGCCTCAGGTTCCGACTCAGCCGATGCCTCAATATCAGCCTCAGCCTGTGCCTCAACTTCAGCCGCTACCGCAGCCACAGCCTGTGCCTCAACTTCAGCCACAGCCTCAGCCACAGCCTGTGCCTCAACTTCAGCCACAGCCCCAAGTTATTCCTGTGACGATGCCGATGCCGCAGCCGATTCCTGTTACTATGCCTATGCCACAGCCTCAAACTCAGGCTCCCTATGAGCCCGCGCCGATGGCTTCCCCCCCCGTTCCCCTACCCCCGTTGTTTTCTCCGGTTCCACTACCGGCGCAGGCCGTCGAACCAGTTCTCAATGAACCGCTTTTGCCCAGAGTGGACATCGAGGTTGCCGAAGGTCCGCGCAAACCGAAATCGAAGCCTCCGGCAGAGTTTCGTTCCGGGGTTAAATACTTCAACCTAGGGAAATATTCGAAGGCAAAAAAATCGTTCAATTCTGCCCTCCAGGAACATCCAGACTTAGTCAAAGCCTTTCTGTATCTCGGCCTGATCGCTTTCGAGGAAAAAGAATTCGAAACCGCGAGGGACCACCTTCTGCGATTTCTCGAAAGCAATCCCGGGAACAGAAAAGCCAACCTGGTAATGGTAAAGATTTTCAAGCAACTCCGGGAATGGACCAACCTGGTCGGAATTTTGGAACGCCTCCTTGGCCTGGATTACGTTTGCGACGAATCGAACATCAAGCTGATGAAGGAGTTGGGAAGCGCTTACATTTTCGTTCGAGAGTTCGAGAAAGCAAAGCAGACCCTCGAAACGGTTTTTCATTTCGATCCCACTGACCCTCAGTCCGACTACCATCTGGCCATGTCCTACTTCCACCTCCAAGATTTCACCAAAGCGGAAGCACTTCTGCGTGACATTCTTCGGGAGGTTCCCCAAGGGAACCGTCTGCAAGTGATGGCCGAATCCCTGATGGAAAAAATCAGACAGTCCCTCACAGGGGCCTTGGCAGGCGAACAGCAACCATCCTCGCCCCGGCCGACAGTCCCGCCAGAGCCCGAGCCGGAGCAAGAGCCCGAGCCGAAACCAGAGCCGGCAGCCATCGCCTCCGAGCTTCCGCCTCTCGGGCTGGGCGACAATCTTGGGCTTCCTGGGATAGGGAACCTCGGAGCTGAGGAAAAGCCATTCCTCGACCTAAGCGACTTGGACACGGACGCGCTTCGAGAAGAAATACCCGGCCCGAAACCCGGAATCAGTGAGTTCGATCTTGACGCCGCTTTGTTTCCGACCGAGCAACCAGGCAAGCCCCCTGCTTCGCCGCCTGGAGGCCCATCACTGTCGTTCCTTGGCGAAATCCCGGAAGGTGGCGGGGTGGATGGTGAGTTTCCCTCCATCACAATGCCCGGAACCCTCGATGATCTGCCTCCCGCTCCGTCAGCCCCTCCCGTAGCCTCTCCCGCTGCCCCGCGCACTCCCTCGAAAAAAAAGGACGAGGAGCCGCCCGACGACGAGGGTGGCCCCGGGGGTTTCAATCCTCCTTCCTTGTAGCAGGGATGTTTCGATTAATGGTATCTATAATACTCCCCAATTTTTGGACAGGCAAATAAGGTGGTAAAATCAGTTTTTGAAAAAGGAGTTCAAAAATATGGGAACCACCAGAAAGAGTTTTAGTGCGAAATTTAAGTCACGGGGCAAAAATAACTTCACATTTTGGCGACTCTTGGCAAAAGGGTGTAGTTCCACGCTGGTATG
>MNYA01000482.1 GCA_001872985.1 bacterium CG2_30_54_10
CGAGGAGAAGGGGGGCGCGTGCCCCGAATGGCACTTAGATAAGGAAATTCTTGAGAAAAATGCTCGGAATAAAATTCGTGTTCATCAGTGTTTACCCATCGTAGAAAAGATATTGGAGAAGCCAAAGTAGGCTTAACTAAGCACCATTCGCGCGTGCCCCCCTTTTTTGAGAAGTTACGAAATCTTGTCCCCGGGGACAGGGAAAATCTATCACACTCGTTCGCGATGACATTTTTACGATGGTCCATATTGCATTACCACGAATTATTGAGAAGATACAAATTACGGCATTTTTCAGGGAAAGCTTTAGAACTGAAATTGTGGTATAAAGTTTACTGATTTGATAATAGGAAAGGAACTCCCCAATGATACAACCCCTGGATGGGTCATGGGCCGCGCTCGTCACACCTTTTTCCGGTGGAAAGGTTGACCAGGAAGCTCTTTTGCGCTTGGTTGACCTTCATCTGAGCGCAAAAACCGATGGTCTGGTTATCTGCGGAACAACGGGCGAGTCCCCCACCCTCGCAGTTGACGAGCGGTCGGCCCTTATGGAAACCGTTGCCGGGCGACTCGGCGGAAAGATCAATCTGATGCTCGGGACGGGGGGAAACAACACCGCATCATCGATCGAACTTACCCGAAGAGCCAAAGATTTAGGCGCCCGGGCAGTTCTGGTTGTGGTTCCCTATTACAACAAGCCGACACCGGCCGGCTTGTTGGCTCATTTCAAGGCGGTTGCCGCTTCGACTTCCCTTCCGGTCATATTGTATAACGTCCCTGGCCGGACCGGAGTGAACATGAATGCGGCAACAACCCTGGAACTGGCGAAGGTCTCCAATATCAAGGGAATTAAAGAAGCTTCTGGAAACCTCGATCAGGTCATGGGTATCCTGCAAAAAGCCCCGGATGGTTTTTCCGTCTTCAGCGGGGAAGATTCCCTTAATTTCCCGATCATGGCGTTGGGAGGACGCGGCACGATCTCGGTGACAGCGAATGTCGTTCCTGACCGGATGAAGGCGTTCAACGACGCATGCCTTGCAAAACAATGGGAAAAGGCCCGCGAAATCCATTTTTCAATCCTTCAGCTTCACCGCGAGATGTTTCTGGAAGCCAACCCCATCCCGGTAAAGTCGGCACTCAATCTGATGGGTTTGATTCACGACGAGCTTCGACTTCCTTTGGTTCCGGCCCTCCCAGCAACACGTGCTCAGCTTGCAAAGACCCTTGAAAGGATGGGCATCATCAAGCCCTAAACACAATGGACCTGTTCTGGTCGATTTTCCGGGATTTCAGCTTCATCGATTTTCTGGATATCCTGCTTGTCAGTTGGGGCATCTATCGTGTTCTGCTTCTGATCGAGGGAACACGGGCGCTGAATCTACTGAAAGGTCTGGCAATCATATTTCTTCTCCTCATTTTCACGAAGGAACGTGATTTCAACGCATTGAATTGGGTCTTGTCCAATACACTTCCCACAGGGTTTCTGGCACTCGTAGTGATCTTTCAACCAGAGCTCAGGCGGGCGCTCGAGGAAATCGGAAGAAGCGGCTTCCTGGCCGATCAGTTCAACCCCAATGAGGATCTGGGCGAACTCGTTGAAGAAATTGTCAAGACAATCGAAAACTCGACCAAGAAACGAATCGGAGCCCTGATCGTTTTCGAACAGGATATCGGCCTCAAGGATTTCATCGACAAGGGAGTCCCTCTCCACAGCCACATCACCTCCGAACTGCTCAATACGATTTTCATGCCGTTCACTCCGCTGCACGACGGTGCGGTCATCGTAAAAAGCGGATTCATCGAAGCAGCAAGTTGCTTCCTTCCAATATCCCAGAACCCCGACCTTGCCAGGGAGGTCGGAACAAGACACCGGGCAGCAGTCGGGATCACCGAGATAACAGACGCGTTCGTTCTTATCGTCAGCGAAGAAACCGGCGCGATTTCGTTCGCCAAAGGTGGCAAGCTTATCCGCGATCTGACGATGGAACGAGTTCGCGACATGGTTCGCACGGCCTTCAAACGCGTGATAAAAAGCAGAAAGCTCTTCCAGACAGCATGAACACACGAATAAGTCTGAAGTTCGTCGCTTTCGTTCTTGGGGTCATCCTTTGGGTCTACGTGAACATAATCCTTTCCCCCGTCGTTCGGCGGAGTTTCCCCGCCCCGGTTGAACTTCGTAACTTGCCGAACCTGATGCGTGCCACACTCAAAACGCAAACGGTCAGCGTTGTCCTTGACGGAACCCGCCGTGATTTTATCCTGACGCGGCCAGATGCCGTTCAGGCATCGATCGACCTTATCAATCTCCGCCCTGGGACCTTCCTGATGCCCGTCAGAGTCAGCCCTCTCCCTGGAATGGTCGTCGTTTCGGTCAGTCCTTCTCAAATCGAGGTTCAAGCAAAAATGCTGGCGGTGAAGGAATTCGACGTATCAGCCGAGGTACTCGGCCAGACCGCGGAGGGATTCATTTCCGAACCCCCCGTCGTTAAGCCACCCCGGGTCAAGGTCGAAGGTCCTCCGGAGCTTGTGGAGCGCGTCACCGGATGCAAAGTTTCGGTTTTTCTTCAGGACGTGAAAAACTCAATCAGCGAAAATCAGAAGGTCACCATCTTTTCGGCTGAAGGCGAGATAGCCACCCCATCCATCAAGGCAATCCCGGACAAGGTCACGATCGTTATCCTCGTAAAAGAGGGGTTTCCTACCCGCACGGTTCCAGTTGCATCGCCGACCTTCATCAACAAGCCTCCCGATGGGTTGCGCCTCGAAAGCTTCGCTATCGACCCCTCCGAGGTGACCATCTCGGGTCCGTTGCGTGCCCTCAAACAGGTCAACGAGGTCAACACACTTCCAATCGACCTTTCATCACTGGTCGGAAGCTCATCGGTGGTAGGGCTATTGAAAGCACCATTGGAAAGCGTTCGTATCGTAGGAACCCCGACAGTCATGGTCAACATCTCTATCGAGCGAACCAAAGTTGTGCGCCCGTACCGTGGTCTCCCGCTTACCCTGAAGAACTCTACCAACCAGCATTGCGTAATCACGCCGTCAAGCTACACCCTGCTATTGAAAGGGTTTGTAGAAGACCTCGAAAAGGTTCATCCAAACCAACTTGGGATAACCCTCGACGTCCGCGGTGAGAAGCCGGGCAGCTACAGCGTGGAACTGACCTGTCCTCCGACCCTTCCGGAAAATGTTGCAGCGCTGGAGATTCAGCCAGGGCAGGTCAACGTGGAAATATCCGAAACTTCCGCCACCGATACAGGAACATCGACAGTTCCAACCCATTCTCCTTGATTCGACAACGGCACTTTCAAACCAAACGAAGGCTTTTTTGCCGCAGATGAACCCGGATGAACGCAGATCTGGAAAGAAAAATCAGAAAAACTGAAGATTCTTTTGCCGCAGATGAACGCAGATGAACGCAGATCTGGAAAGAAAAATCAGAAAAACTGACATGACGATTTCCGTTGACTTGAGGTGCCTCCCCCCAGTATATATATCCCAGATATGGACCCCTATTCCCAAAAACTGATCGAATCTTTTCAGCGATCCACCAAAGAGCGGAAGCTTGAACTCTTGCTCGAAATCAGCCGCGTTCGCGACGAGGCTGTTTTACAGTTCCTGATCAACACGCTCGGTGACGAACACTGGATCGTACGAAAGACTGCAGCCGACTATATCTTTTCCTCGCAAGAAGCTGCCCTCCCCTGGCTCTCAGCCGCACTGAACTCCTATAACGAGGATATCCAGCACTGGGCACTTCAGGTGCTGGCCCGAATGGGGTCCAAGGGCACCCCGTCGATCCTGCGCTCGCTGAAAAGCGCCAACCCCGATGTGAGATATTTTGCCTGCATGGCATTGGGTGAAATCCGCGAGCCCCAGGGAATTCCCCCACTCCTGAAAGCCCTCAGCGATGAGAAATGGGCGGTACGAAAAGCTGCATCTGAAGCTCTTGTCAAGTTCGGGGAAGAAGTCATCCCCATGGTCGAACAGCTCGTGACACGCTCCACCGACGAAGACGCTCGATTCTGGGCGATCAAAAGCCTCGGGAAACTCGGGCCAAAGGCGCAGAAAATCCTGCTCGAAGCGCTCCGAACAGGAGACAAGCAACTTAGATATGTCATCGCCGCCGCCCTCGGAGAGTCCGGTGACAGGCGCGTAATCAAGGTTCTGATCGACAGCCTCGCTGACCCCGACTGGACGATTCGCAAAAGCGCCATGCAAGCTCTTTCTGAAATTGGCGAAAATGCCATGGATCTGATGATCGAGTCACTGAAAGACCCAAACGAAGACATTCGCGACGGATGCCTCGGCGCAATGGTCCGGTGCGGAGACAAAGCGTGGACAAGACTTTTCGCTTTCGTGGAAACGGTCGACGACAACCAAAGGTTCGTCATCCGCAAAGGACTTACTAAACTCGGAACCAGAGTTGTGGAACCCCTGGTAAAACTTTTCAAAACCGGGAAAGCCGAAATCCTAAGTTTCTCGGCCGCTACCCTAGGCGAAATCGGAAGCCCCAAAGCCGTCCCCGTCCTGATCGAAGGACTGTCCAATGACGACTGGAATGTGCGCCGAAGTTGCGCCTACGCGCTCGGCGAGATCGGCGAGAAGGGTGTCGACAAAATCGCGGAAGCTTTGACAAGCCCGAATGACGACGTTCGCTACTGGGTCACCAGAATTCTGGAATCCGTTGGGGAAGCCGGAATGACCTATCTCGTCAAAGCCCTTTCAGACAAAAACAAGAACATACGCTTCTTTGCCGCCAAAGCGCTGGGGGCCTCCAACAACCCCGAAGTCATGCGCGATCTGATTCACGCCCTTGCCGACTCCAGCTGGAGTGTCCGCAAGGCAGCATTCGGAAGCCTCTGCAAACTCGAAAATCTCAGCATCGATCAGCTTTTGCGCAATATGTCGAACGACAATGAGGACATCCGTTTTTGGGTTGGCAAGGTCATCGAGGAGGCAGGACGCAGCAACCTCGATAGCATCCATGATTGCCTTCGTAACGGCAATCCGGAACTTCGACTATGCGCCTGTCAAGCGCTTGGCGCCATCGCAAACCCTGCATCCACAGACATCCTCATCGACGCCCTCCGAGACGAGAACGAATGGGTCCGAATCTATTCGGCAATCTCGCTCGGCAGCATCGGCGACATCAGGGCGGTAATACCCTTGATCAAAGGTCTTTCCGACCGGAATTCCGAGGTTCACAAAAATATCAGCCTGGCTTTTAAAAAGCTTGGGCCCCGTGTTTTTGACACCCTTGAAAAAAGCGTTGAAAGTGACGACCGTGTTCTACGCCGCAACTCCGCTATCGCTCTTGGTGAAATGCGCGAAGAGCGCGGCGTTGACCTTCTCATCCTTCTCCTCGAAGATCCCGATGATAAGGTCCGGCAGGCTGCGGCGGAAGCCCTTGGTCGGTTCTCAGGCCTCAAGGCACAGGCCGTCCTTGTTAAGGGTATCCATGATCAGTCCTACATTGTCAGGGCCGCGGCGCTGGAAGCCATCGGCGAACATGCCCGCCCGGACGGAATTGCAATTCTGACCGAGCACCTGGGCAAAACCAAGGACGAACGCGAGCTTCGTGTTACGCGGCGACAACTCGCGGTGATGGCCCAGAAAATCCCTCTTTCGTTTGTCGAGCTGTTTAAGAACGAATCGGCCGCCATCAGGACCATCGCCGCGGAAGCCCTGTCCGGCGCCGGATTGGCGATAATCCAGATCCTCACGGAGGCGATGGTCGGGAAGGACGAAACGACTGTTTTCTGGTGTCAGAAGGTCATCAAAAAAGTCCGAAATCCCCAGGAGCCCATCTCAGATGCTTGAACCTTGCAAGGCTCGCGACCCTCGCTTGGATTGGCTTCGTCTGGCCGGGCTTTCCTGGCTTGGGGAGACGATCAAAGCAGGCCTGATCAAAAAGTTTGGGACGGCCGAGCGGGTTTTTTCCGCCACCCGTGAGGAGCTGAGCCAAGTCCAGGGCTGGACCGCGTTCCGTCTTGGCCGCTTCCTCGAACAAGGCAGATCCGCAAAGCCAATCTGCTCACCTGCCCTTCTTGACGAAAAAGGTGTACGGCTGCTCCTCTTTTCCGATCCGGATTATCCCGAGCTTTTGCGCCAAATTCCCGATTCGCCGATCGTTCTGTTCGTGCAAGGGAAGCTTCCTCCTCCGGATCGGCCGGCCTTGGCCATCGTCGGAGCACGCCAGGGAACACAACTCGGGTTCGACATCGCCCGAGATTTCGCCCGGGAGCTTTCCCGCGCCGGGTTCGTGATCGTAAGCGGGCTCGCTCTCGGAATTGACACCTTCGCGCATCTTGGCGCTCTCGATGCTGAGGGAACGACGATTGCGGTACTGGGCAACGGAACCGATGTGGTGTATCCTTCCGGAAATCGCAGAATCCGCGATAGAATCCTTTTGACCGGAGCGCTTCTATCAGAATACCCCCCCGGAACCATCGCCCGACCATGGCATTTTCCCGTCCGGAATCGCATCATAGCAGGCCTGTGCTGTGGAACGCTCGTGGTTGAAGCGAGCGCACGCAGCGGGTCACTTATTACGGCGAGGCTTGCCGGCGAGCAGAACCGCGACGTGTTCGCAATTCCCGGATCCATCCGCTCCAGGAATGCTGAGGGAACCATCGCCCTTCTCCAAGAAGGGGCCGAGGTGGTCGCCAGACCACAAGATCTCATCGACCATTACGCCCACCTTCTTCCGGCCCGTGAAGCCGTGTCCGACCCAGACCCAGACCACGACACCGACCTCGACCCCGATGACGAAGAAACCGAACTGTTGACGGCCCTTTCCGCCGACCCGGTTCCTCTCGATCACCTGCTGGTCGACGGTCGGTGGAGTCGGGACAGGCTCTTCTCCATGCTTCTGTCTCTCGAGATGCGGGATGCAGTGGTTAAGCTTCCCGGCAACTACTACCAGTCGAAACCCAATTACCGCTCAGCAGGAAGAAAATGAACAACAACAACAACAACAACAACGACAACACCTTGCCCACCATCATGAAAATCATGGATCTCTTCATTAAGAACATGAAAAATTCCCGTGAGCTCCAATTGGACGGGTCTCCGATGGTTGAGAAGCTCGTCAAAAAGGGCTTCCGTCCAAAGGATATCGAGACAGCCGTGCGCTGTCTCGGAGTCATGGCGGCTCAAGCCGGCCCAACCCCGGAACAAACGCCTCTCGAAGACGGCGAGATGCGAACCACTGGAATTCGACAGCTTCATGCTTCCGAAGCAATTCGGCTCACCGCCGATGCTCAGCGTGTGATCTTAGCCCTCCTGGAAGGAGGCCAGATCAGCCCAATGCATTTCGAGCAAACGATCGATTACATCTGGAAACACGATCTTCGAGAGGTAAGTCCCACGCGCCTTCAGCTAATCCTTTACCTCAACGATCCGACTCCCAACCGCAACAATTCTCCCTTCATGAGCGAGCGGGTCGAGAAACCCCGCTTCATCAACTAGCGGCAGAGCGTTAGCAGCGGAAACAGCAGCAGCAGAGACAGCGGGCGGTATCGGCCACCGGCGCCGGCAGCAGCAGCAGCGGCAGCGGCAGCAGCGGACACGGGCGGCCACAGCAGAAATGACTGGAGTTCTCATGTCTACAAAGAGCCTTCTTATCGTCGAGTCACCCGGAAAGATCAAAACCCTTTCCAAATTTCTTGGGAAAGATTTCGTTGTCGAGGCCAGCAAAGGGCATATTATCGACCTTCTCGAAACCAGGCTCGGAGTCGATTCTGAAAATGGTTTCGTTCCGGCATTTCATCTGGTGAGAGACCGCGAGGAAGTGATTTCCCGCTTGCGCCAAGCCGCGAGAACCGCCGATCGTATTTTTCTGGCCCCCGACCCGGATCGCGAAGGGGAAGCCATCAGTTGGCATCTTGCAAGTGTCCTGAACATCGATCCGATGAGCTCATGCCGGGTCACCTTCAATTCCATAACACGGGACGATGTTCTTCAGGCCTTGGACAATCCCCGACCGATAAATCTTAACCTCGTCAATGCCCAGCAATCCAGACGGATTCTCGATCGATTGGTGGGATATCGCCTCTCTCCCCTCCTCTGGAAGAAAGTCAGCCTCGGGCTCTCCGCAGGCCGCGTTCAGTCGGTTGCGGTTCTGCTGGTATGCAGCAAAGAAAAGGAAATTCTCGCGTTCAAGCCCGAAGAGTTCTGGACGATTTCAGTCCAAGTCAAGCCGGAGCGCAATAGAGCATTTTCCGCCCGCCTCGTGAAGACCAACGGTCGAAAGTCTTCGATCGAAAATGCTGAAACCGCTCTGAAAGCGGTCGAGGAAATCCAGGCTGCGGAGATCAAGGTTGCCGCAGTCGCCAAAAAAGCCCGCAAGCAATTGCCTTCGCCCCCGTTTATTACGAGCACCCTCCAGCAGGAAGCAGCCCAGAGGTTTTCCTTCACCTCGAAGCGAACAATGTCAATTGCGCAACGTTTGTACGAGGGTGTCGAGATCGCCTCGGAAGGCCAGGTCGGCTTGATCACCTACATGCGGACAGACTCCGTCCGCATCGCCCCGGAAGGCACGGATGGGGCTCTCGACTATATTCGCAAGACCTTCGGCCCGGTTTATTCGCTTGAGCACGCGCGGGTATTCAAAACGAAGAAAGGCGCACAAGACGCCCATGAGGCTATAAGACCAACATCTGTCTGGCGCACTCCCGAAAGCCTTGCGTCGAATTTGAAACCTGAGGCGCTGAAACTCTACACTTTAATCTGGAAACGTTTCGTCGCGACCCAGATGGCCGAGGCTCAGTTCGAGGTTGTCACGATCGATCTGCGCGCCGGTCCCCACATTCTTTCTGCGTCCGGCACCACCCAGATTTTCGACGGTTTCACTCGCCTCTACTCCGAAACCCAAGGTGATGAAGAAGCATCAACCGATCCTGCTGAAGCGGCCGTGGGGGCCAAGGCGGCCGAGGCGGCCGAGAGGGCCGAGATGGCCGAGATGGCCGAAGAAAGGAAGCAGAAATTGCCCGAGGTCGCTGAAGGCGATGCCGTCACGCTTTCTGGAGTTGAAAAAAAGCAAAACTTCACCGCCCCACCGCCGCGATTTTCCGAGTCAATTCTCATCAAAACCCTCGAGAAGGAAGGAATCGGGCGCCCGAGCACTTATGCGACGATCATCGAAACCATACAGCAGCGGGGATATGTCAAAAAGGTCGAGGGCCGGTTTCGGCCGTCCGATGCGGCTTTCCTGACCACACAGATTCTCACATCGAGTTTCGGGGACATCATCACCCCTGGTTTCACCGCCAGGATGGAAACCTCCCTGGACGATGTCGAGGATGGGAACCGTGATTGGATGCGTATCCTAGCTGATTTTTATGGGCCATTCCTCTCCGATTTGAAAAAAGCCGATTCTGAGCTTCAGAAGGCACAGCTTGCGTCTGACTGCGTCTGCTCCAAATGTGGCAGGCCGATGGTCGTCAAGCTGGGGCGCACGGGGAAGTTCCTCGCCTGCTCCGGTTACCCCGAGTGCAGAACGACCGAAAACATCCCCGAGGAGCTGCTGTTGTTCGCTGGTGGGCGCCCATCCGGGCCGGTTCCCCTTCGTAAGATTCTCGACGAATACAAGGAGAAACAGGGTCCTGCGACCGAAGCCACCGATCAGATCTGCGAGACCTGTGGGTCCCCGATGCTGATACGCACCGGCCGTTTCGGAAAGTTCATAGCCTGCTCAAAATACCCTGAATGCAAGACCACCCATCGAATCGTCCAGGATGCCGGAGTTGCCTGCCCCATCCCCGGATGCGACGGGAGAGTCGTGATAAAGAAATCCCGCAAGCGCCGAGTGTTTTACGGGTGCTCGAAATATCCCACATGCACTATGACAACCTGGGAAAAACCTACCGGAGAGCTTTGCCCTGAATGCAAGGCGGCTCTGGTCTGGCATACGACCAAAA
>MNYA01000383.1 GCA_001872985.1 bacterium CG2_30_54_10
CGGCATCTTGCCGTGTCGCAGCGGCTGGAAGCCGCTGCCACTTTTTCGCTGGATTCCGACAGAACATTTCAAAGCAGGCATTGAAACATGAATTTAGTGAAGTTTGGCAGTCACGAGCCTTGCGAATTTACTTTCCGAGGCGAAGGGAAGCGCGTACCCCCCTTTATTGAGAAGTTACCGTTATTTGTCGTCCGCGGCCCTTGCCAGCCACGGGCGACGGGCGATGGGCAACGGCATTCTTTTTCGTGAATAATCGTAAAGTGAGGGACATTCGATGAAGAACAACCTGCAGGGTCGTCAGCAAGCTTTGGCTGCTTCTTTTCCCAAAAAAGTCGAGGCGCTTCTTGTAATGGATTTTTCCAATATCCGCTATCTGTGCGGGTTTTCAGGTTCGGCCGGAGCGCTTCTTGTCGAGCGGGATCACTCGACCTTTTTCACTGATTTCAGATATCAGGAGCAGTCAGCCCTCGAGATCGGCTCGTCTGCAAAGATAGTCGTTTATAAGACTTCGGCCATTGAAGCTGTTACCGAGTTTCTCAAGGGGAAGGAATTCAACACGGTCGCGGTTGAGGGGAGCCTCCGAGTGGATCTGATGGAAGCTTTTTCCAAAGGTTTCGAAGGGAAGCTTGTGGTAGCTCTTCCCCTGGTTGAAAAGTTGCGGCAAATCAAGGACCGCGAGGAACTGAAATGCCTCGAACGCGCGTTCGAGATTTCCGATCGATCGTTTGAACGGCTTTTGGAATTCATCAAACCCGGAAGAACCGAACTCGAGGTCGCGGCCAAACTGGAATACATCATGCGCAGGGAGGGCTCTGATGGCGCAAGCTTTTCCACGATCGTTGCCGCCGGGGAACACGCGTCGTGCCCGCATGCAAGCCCTTCAGAGCGTGTCCTGAAGCTTGGGGAAATGCTCAAAATAGATTTCGGCGCAACATCCAACGGGTATCATTCAGACATGACCCGTACACTTTTTTTGGGCAAAGCCGACAAAAAATTCCGTGAGATTTACCGGATCGTCCGAAAAGCACAGAAGAAGGCTATTTCCAAGATCGAGCCGGGAGTGAAATGTTTCGATGTGGACAAGGTCGCCCGCGATTACATTGCAAAGAAGGGATACGGTGATAATTTCGGCCACGGGCTCGGGCATTCTCTTGGCTTGGATATCCACGAATCCCCGGCCTATTCTACCAAATCCAAGGACACTATTTCCGCTGGAATGGTACTCACGGTCGAACCTGGAATTTATATTCCAGGCTGGGGCGGCATTCGGATAGAGGACACTTACATCGTCGCCGACGGTGAACCAATCCGGCTTACAAAAACTCCCAACAAGCTCCTTGAAATCTGCTGACCTGAAACCGGATACCGCAGCCTCCAATTCGTTTTCAACGGATCTCGCGTAAGGTTACTGAAATCTCGCTGCCTGCCGATAAGAATGCAGGTCAATAGCATCTTCTGTTGGAGGTTTCCAATGACGCGACTGATTCCTGGAGCGAGGGTCTGGGTACCCTTGGCTTGCATTTTCCTTTTTGCCGTCGTTTTTGAATATACCGTGCATGCCGATTCCACGATCACCATCCCGATTCCGGAAGACGCGGCAAAGAGCAAGAAAGTGACACTCTCGCTGCGAATTCCTCCAAAAACCGAACCTCTTACGAACGAGAATAAACCGGTAAAAATGGAATCCAAGCGCAGTCTGATAATGTGGAACTCCAACCCTCTACCTGTCGTGCCGCAAAACGATGAGTACTTTACCATTATGAAGGTATTTCTGGACAAGGGATGGATCAAAGGCTTCAGCGCAAGAGAAACCCTTTCCACTCAAAAGGTGGATAAATACCTTGCCGTTCAGATTCTCGAAGGGGTCATAACTTCAGTTTTGGAAATCCTGGAATCCAGGGATGTGTCGCGGCTCGTGCGCAAGGTCAACCTCAACGTCTCCGATATCGAAGATCTCCGCCGCCTCTTGCAAAGATTCAACGTCGAGTTCATCATGTATGGACTGAATCCAACGAAATTCGACAAGGATCTCCTTCAGCTCCAGGAGCGGATCAAGAATGCCCGTCAGGGAATCCTGAAAGTCATCAGGGTTGAAGATGCCGAAGACGGTGGAACCGTAATTCACCTGGGGGTCGAATAAACTCCTTCACACCAGTTCGAGTATCAGCCGGTTTCTGGAATGCCGGCTGGTTGGCGCAGATGGATCAGGGTTACCTCATAAGCGTCTTCGGCGGCGCATTCATTGTCGAACACCGAGATGTCGGTGTTGGCCAGATAGATTTCCAGGCCGAGGCACTGAACGGTTCGCACGCTCGGAACCCTCCGGGCCTTGATTTTCAGCCGCTCGTACAGCAAGTGGCACGGGAAACCGCGCTCGTCGTCGATCAAACCGGTTCCCACCAGCAGAAGGTTCCCCCCCGCGAGAACGTAGTCGGCCAGGGCCACCTGCAGATCGGCTTCCATAAAGGCCTCGAGGAGATCTCGCAGTTCCAGACACGTTCACCGGTCCGTGCCTCGATAAAATGGTAGTAAAAGCCGCGCACATTCTGCATTCGATTGAGGAAAAATCGAAACGTTCGCCGGATCCGGGCCCGAACTTCGCTTTTTGCCATCCAGCCCCGTTCCGCCCCGACACACAGGGCGGCAAGGCCAAATCCTGTCCCTGCGATGGTAGCGGGGCAATAATCCAGTGAAACGGAACGGTGGTTGTCGGCCCGATCGAGTATCAGCCCATTGTCGGGGTTTGAAGCTTCGACAAAGTAAGCGAATGCGCGTTTTTGTATGAGGTCGAGGAGAGCTTCATCGCCCGGAATGATACTCCCTCGCGTCAACTCGAAATGACAGGGCTTTTGTATGAGGTCGAGGAGAGCTTCATCGCCCGGGCTGCATCTTCCCGGCCTGGAAGGGTCCGCGGATCAGACCGGCATACCGAAGAAAAGCAGCCAAACAATCATTCCCAGCGAAAGTCGCCATCCGGCCAACGGATGGAAAAAATAACTTCCGGGCATTCGGCCTCCCTATGCTTCTGATTTGAATTTCGGCGGGTGGCGCCCACGGTGAACGTGACCATCGAAAAGCGCAATCAGCAAACTATTCCAAATTCGTTTTTCTCAATAAGTCCTCGTTAAGAAATAACTGTATTTTCGAGACTGTCGCAAATTGGCAGACGAATTGGTTGGTATGTCATTGCGAGGAGCGGAGCGACGAAGCAATCTCCTGGTAAGAAGAAGATTGCTTCGCTTCGCTCGCAATGACAGTGTTTGACAAAAAGTCTGTCTGTAAAGTTGCTACAGTGCCAGAAAATCCGTATGAGTTTAGCGGTCTGAAGTCAAAAAGCCTCAAACGCAGATCGGATCAACGTTACGCCCACTTCTCGACAATTGGCATGTAAATTTTCCAAAGTGTCTGTTTGAGCG
>MNYA01000295.1 GCA_001872985.1 bacterium CG2_30_54_10
CCCGCCACTACAGGGGTGTTGCACGAATCAAACAAATGTGATTGGTATAATCGGGCTTCCTCGATTTTGGGAATCCTGGTAATCTTCGGTTTGTTCCTGCTTTGCGAAACCTGGCCGGTGGCTGCAGAGCAGATTCCTCCAGACCCCGGAACTGGAGAGCAGGTGATAAGGCTCAAAGATAAGACGATTATTCGCGGCCGGATACTCGATATGGCCAACGGCACCTACCGTATCAAGACGCGTTCGATGGGGGAGATCCGAATCTCCGCCGATCAGATACTCTCCATAATCGCTGATTCCGAAGAGCCGAAGGCGGTTGCCGCACCCCAAATACGTGAAGGAAGGCATGCCCTCCCGCCGGTTCCAGTTGCGTCAGGTAGTCTCAGACGTGTGCGTCAGCCGGAGAGGTCCGCAGTTCCCGGCGGCGTAAGTCACGAGCAGCAGGAGGCGAACACCCGCCTCCAATCCATGATGACGGATGGGAATTTCGGAAGCAAGGTCACCGGCCTTTCTGAAACTCCCCAAATGCAGGATGTGCTTTCCGATCCCGAACTGATGAACGCCATCCAATCAGGTGATTACGAAGCTCTTATGAACAACGAGAAGATGCAGAATCTCATGAACAGCCAAGCAATAAAGGACTTATTGGGAGACATCGACCGTTAGAATTTTTTTTCAGGGGAGGACAGAGATGCGCGTAAAGAGGATGCTTCTTCTTTTTGCCGCCTTTTTTGCCGTTGTTTTGGGTGCATTGGATGCCGGGCCTGCATCCCCAAGCCAGTCGCTGGGGGTTCACAAATCAAAGGCAGAAGCCCAGCTCAAAGCTGAGGATCAATCCAAGGCGGGGAAACAATCCAAATCGGGAACAAAAGCATTGCTGGATGCCAATCTTCAGGGAAAAAGCCCGCCCGCCCGACCCAGCGAAGATGAAAACCCGCTCAAACGGGGTTTTTCGATGAAGGGTGAGAAATCCGTCGAGTTGCGAGATTTGTTGGCGCAAATGAGTTCCGAAAATGGTTTTTCACTGATCGTGAGCAGGGCGGTGCGTGGAACCCTTGACGAAATCAAAGGGGTGACGATCGAAGAAATCCTCAACAAGAACCTCCTCAACCAGGGGTTCGATTGGCGATTTTGGGATCGCTGTCTTTACGTCGGCGAGCAGGGAAGCATGGATGAGCTCTGGAGGCTTATGAACACGCCCTTCAAGGCAAAGGTGGCGCTTGGAAAAAAATTGAGCGCTGATTTCCACAGCATCGAACTTCCGATGGTCTGCAGCATCCTGAGCAAGTTTTCCGGGGTTGATATCCGCGCAACTGACGGGATATCGGGCAGAATAACCATGAGGATCGTAGAAATGCCATGGGAAAAGGTTCTCAGGGGTGTAGTTTATATCAACGGATACCGGATACTCGAAAGTGACTACACCATTTTGGTGTCACCGTGAGCTTTGGATCTTCGTAATTCCCTCTCTCCTGCCGATAACCGGGCGTATGAAGCGCTTGTCGTTCCTTTGCCTCATGTTGTTCGGGGCAATGGTGGCTCTTTCAGGCTTTTCCCCTGCCGGGCCTTCTCCCGATCTTCAACAGTATCAGCGGCTCCCACTCAGCGTTCGGCTTACTCGCCTCACCAACGCAGGGATCGGGTTGTTCAACCGCCGCCGCTACGAGGATGCGATAACGGTTTTCGAGTCGATATTCACCCTCGATCCTAAGAACCTCGGCGCGTTTTTCTGGATCAGGAAATGCCGGGATGTGCTCAATCGCGAGCGCAGCGAATGGGTCAAGGCCGACCTATACCGGAAAAGAGGCAGTCTCACACTCAAGGAATCGAAGTATGACAACTGGGTTTGGGGACCGACGGTCGGACATTTCGAGGTACGGTATTCAAAACCTAAGCCCTATATCCCTCCTGTCAGGATGCGGCATTCCAAGGCATCCGACGATCAGATCGTCAAGGCCAGGGAAGCAACCGTGGGGGGCGATCCAGAGAAGCTTTTCGAGCTGGCAATGTTGCTCTGGTCTCGTGGCGAAAAGGATCCGGCGATCGATGCATACGAGTCAGCGATGGAAAAGGATCCCGAAATTGCCGGTCGCGACGACGAGGGATTATTGGCCACCGTTGCTGACGAGCTCGCCAAGGAGCTTGCCAAAGGGCTTCCTTCGGGAGAGGCGGGCAAACAATTTATGCAGGCCGGGCGATTGTCTCGCTTACAAGGCGATCCGCAGGGGATGATACAGAACTTGGTGAAGGCTGCCACCCTCGATCCTCAGCTCCAAGACAAGATAAAGAATTACCTTGAGGAATTCGTAACTTCCGGAAAAACGGCCTTCCTGATGAAAGTTCCTGACATTTTCTCTTTCAGACAGGCGTATGTGTTCGAGGATGACGAAGACCGGCTCTATCTCAAAACCACATTCTCACCAGGAACCCCTTTTCCGATGGCTCCCATCGACCTGATGTTCGATTGGACCGCAATCAAGGGTGTCGATCTCGTTGCCAGCGATGTTCTGTTCGCCATCATGGATCCCACGGTCAAGGATTTCACCCGGTTGTGGCTGGTTCCCAAGATCAAGGACAAAGCCTTCCCGACCTTCCTTGCGAAACTTCGTGTTCGCGTGGACAAGGACCGCCTTTCGAGTCTCGATCTGTCGAATGTCAACGTATCTCCGGACCTCCCAGACAACTGGTGCGTGATCGTCGGCACGGATAGCTCGTTTGGGGTGGGCTTTCCGACACCCGAATTTGAGGATTCTGAAAATAGTCTAAAGATCAAGGCTTTCCAGCTTGGTCGTACTAACGGACGTGCTCCAAGCCTGACTTTGCGTGACTTCCACATTCCAGCGCAAAAGCCGCTGGACATGTGGAGGGCGATTGACAAGGTGGGTAGCGGGATCTGATCTGAAGACCTCGATCTGATTTGGTAGACCGCCCGACCCAAGCACCAGTTTCCAATTTTCTACAATTTAAGCTATCATCAGGGAGATGCCGTCCAACATTTCGCTGCCCATCATCGCGAAATGAAGTTCTTGCTTGTCGCACGCTTTGGCACGCGCAGGCCGAAGGTTGTGACTGCGAACCAATCATCCGGATTGGTTTGATTGGGGTAAAAATTCTGGGAAAGAATTGAATGGCCGAATTCGACGATACGATCCTTCGTGAGATCAATGAAGCCAGGCAGGCCTTGGCCAGGGCTCCTTCAAATTGGGAAGTATGGCGTAACCTTGGATTAAAACTTTGGGCTGGGAAACAAGACCAAGAGTCTCTCACGGCATTTGGAGAGGCGTTAAGGCTGAACCCCGCCGATGCGCAATGCTATGCGATATCTGGGCAAATACATCTTCGGTTCCTCCATTCCGAGAAAGCGATAGAAGCGCTTACCCGGGCCGTAGAGCTGGATCCGGCCTGCTGCTTTGCCTGGTATAACCTCGGCCAGGCCCACGATTCCATCGGCAACGACCCGGAGACCGAAAAAGCTTTTTCAAATGCTTTTCGCTTATGTCTCGCGAGGAAGGGACCGCTCGAGCCTTCCGACGCTGGTTTTGTCGCGCATCAGAAAGAGGACTTGGGGAACCAGTTTGAGTTCGAGAGCGACCCTCCCCTGTACCTTGCCGCCCAGAAACTTTCCGGATTTTATCTGCGCCAGGGGAACCCGGAACGGGCCATGGAGACGTTGACTCTCGGGCTCGCGGCAAGACCGGATTCCCATTTCCTTCTGCTTTTGGCAGGGCAGACTCTGATGCGGGCGGGAAAAGCCGCGGAAGCCGAGCCGCTTCTACAGCGGTTTATCACTCTCAAACCCGGATGGGCAATCGGCTATCGTCTCCTCGGCGGTTGTCAACTCGAATTGGGAAAGTCAGAAAAAGCGATAGAATCCTACCAAAGAGTGGTCGCCTTGAATCCACAGAATATCGATTCTCATTTTGAGTTAGGCGTGGCTTTCAGCCGGCTGAACCGGCTCGTGGAGGCGGAGGCCTCGTATTCCGAGGCTCTCAGGCTTGCTCCAGAGGATGCGATGTGCCATTACAACCTGGGTTGCGTCCAAATGAAACGGAAGAATTTTCCGGCGGCTGTCAGGCTTTTTGAGGAAGCCGTGGGATTGAATCCTTCCGACCCCAGGTTCCATCACAATCTGGGAATTTCCCTGCGCAATCTGAAGCGCTTTGTTGAATCAGTGAAGGCGCTTGAGGAGGCGGTCAGAATTCAGCCCGGTTTCGACTCTGCCTGGCGTGACCTTGGAGTCACCTTCAGCTCGATGAACAGGTTTGCCGAAGCATTCAAAGCCTACCGCAAAGCTATTGAAATAAACCCGGGCAAGCAGGCGGCCTATTTCGATCTCGGCCTCGACCTTGTCGCCACCGGAAATTTTGTAGAGGCTCTTGAACCACTTGGAAAAGCGATGGAAAATTTTCCAGAGGATCTCGCCACCCGAAAGGAGCTTTTTTTCAGCGCCATCGTTGAAAGCAGAAAAGATCTCGCGGAACGAGCCCTGGAAGGATTTCCTATTCTTCTCAAGAGTGAATGGGAGACGCCTAGAACCCTTTCTGACGAGGCGAAGCAGAGTCCATTGCACTTGGCAGTTTCCCTTGGCTCCTCCGAGCTTGTCGAATGGCTCATTTCTATCGGGGCTCCCGTGAATGCAGTTGGCATAACCTCCCCGGGAACGCCACTGGATCTTGCACGCCGGCTTGTGCGAAAGGATATTTCAGAGCTTCTGGTGCGTCACGGAGCGGTCGCGATTTTACCGGGAATAGTATGATTGGTAAATCAGGAAAAAACCATGACTTTCAGCGGTTATTGTGGTTAAATCTTATGGTCGTTAATAACCGTTTAGGGAGAGCCATATCATGATACATTCGAGCAATCAGTGTTCCGGAAACCGTGAGAACATGTCTATTCCGACCGACAGCAGCGAAGGATTTCTTTTCGGTAGGGAGTTGTTCGAGATCGACTTATATCGACAGAAAACGGTCGCCACGCGGATCAATGTCACCGAGACCGGGTCGGCCGGCCGGAAAAGCGGCATCGATCAACAACCCAAAGCCTGAAAATGAAATCAGGGCGGATCGAGGTCATCAAGAATGCCCTCATTGCTGGGTATCCGGTGATCGCAATCAACACCCAGGAAGAAGATCAAACCGTCGCGGCACTGGGGCACTTTTCCAAATCTGTTTACGGTGCGGAACGCAGCCTCATAAACTGGGATCTCAAGCACGGCCTTTGCGGAGGCGCTGGAGATTCCCGCCAGGCTTCGACGCCTGAAGCAGCGCTGGATTCCGTGTTCGATTACCCGGAACCGGCATTTTTTGTGTTCCGAGACATCGCCTCATTCCTCGGTCGCCCTGAGATCATCAGGCGGATCCGCGAACTCAACTTTTCCTTTCGCGGGCAGAACCGCTTCGTGTTTCTGCTTGGCGCGGAGATCAGCATCCCTCCAGAGCTCGGCAAGGACATTCATCTTATCGATTTTCAGCTTCCCGACATCTCAGAGGTTCGCGAGATAATCGATCGCAGCCTGGCTGCCGCAGTGAAAAAGGGCGCCGAGGTCAAGCTCTCCGAGGAACAGCTAGGGCAGGCCGCCGTAACGCTTAAGGGCTTTACCGGCGCAGAGGTTCAACACAGCCTTAACAAACTTTTCTGGGGGGCCAAGACAATCGGTGAGCCGTTTCTTTCGGCGCTCCAGGACGAAAAGGAACAGTTGGCAAAAAAGTCGGGAATCCTCGAGTATGTGCGGGTTTCCGCGAGCATCAACGAGGTAGGAGGGCTTGCCAACCTTAAGGAGTGGCTGATGAAGCGCAAGCGTCTATTCAGCCCTGAGGCGAAGGTGGCCGGAATCACCCCTCCCCGAGGCCTTCTGATGATGGGAATCTCAGGATGCGGGAAGTCGCTCTCAGTCAAGGCGATCAGCCATCTGTGGAACCTTCCACTTTTCAGGCTCGACATGAACCAGATCTACAGCGGCATTCACGGCACTCCTGAGGCGGCGTTTCACCGGGCGATAAAGTTCATCGAAGGTGTCGCCCCGGCCATCCTCTGGATCGATGAGATCGAAGGCGGTATCAGCAGCGTCGCAATGAAGGACGGGGGAACGGGCTCCCACATTTTTTCGGCTTTTCTGACCTGGATGCAGGAAAAATCCGCCGATGTGTTCGTGGCCGCCACTGCCAACCGCATCGACCTTCTGCCGGCCGAGATCATCCGCAAAGGACGTTTCGACCAGGTTTTCTTCATCGATCTTCCCAACGACAAGGATCGTGAGGAGATTTTCAAAGTCCATTTGCGCAAGCGGAATGTTGATCCCGAGCCGTTCGACTTGGTCCTTTTGAGCATCGCTACCGAGTTCTGGAATGGCGCCGAGATCGAGCATGTGGTCGAAGCCGCTCTGGTGGAGGCATTTGACCGGGGAGTCGCCGTCACCCAGGACGATCTTTACACGATCATTCGCGGCACCGTTCCGTTATCGAGAACCATGTCCGAGCAGATCAAGTTCATCAAACTCTGGGCGAGCGAAAGAGCCGTCTCGGCGTCAGCAAAACCAAAAAGCTGAAATTCAGCGAGACTCCGGCATCATTTAGAGTGCTGTTGTTTTTTATTCCATCATAAAATTAAATTAGGTTGCTATTTTTTTTATCTTCGTGTATATTTAATTTAGGCATAGCTATATCTTATACTTCTATATTTTTCGGGGCGGTGTGTCAATGACCAGATACAGCATGAAGTTGGACGAACTCAAAGACGGGCAAACTGCCACCATTTCAGCGATTGATGCTTCGGCCCCTACAGGCCGGCGGCTTCTGGATCTCGGTTTCGTACCGGGGACCCCGATAAAGGCGTTGGGGCGTGCTCCCATGGGCGACCCGGCGACCTTTCTCGTAAGGGGATATCGGATAAGTCTCCGTCAAGCTGAGTCAAGGCTTATCGGAATCGGGTTCGATCTTTCCGCGCCAAGATGAATCGGTTGCCGGGAGCGGTTTCCAGCCCCCGGATTTTCCTGATCGGAAACCCGAATTCAGGGAAAACGAGTCTTTTCAACGCTCTTACCGGGGAACGCCAGAGAGTCGGCAACTGGCCTGGGGTAACCGTCGAGCGTCTTGAAGGTGCGCTAAAAATCGGGTGTGCTTCCGGTGCTTCCCCAAAATCCTCTCAGCAAGTTATTGAGGGGGGAGGGCCACTGGTCCCAGTCGTGACCGATCTTCCCGGAACCTACTCTCTTTCGCCGCTCACGCCTGAAGAAACCATTGCACTGAGCGTCCTCGAGGAAGCCCAACAGGGGATCCTTGTCAATGTCATTGATGCCTCCAATCTCGAACGGAATCTTTTCTTGACTATCCAACTGCTCGAACTCGGTTTCAGGCCGGTACTTGTATTGAACTGTTTCGACGGTCTTAGCTCCTCAGGTGCGAAGCTTATTATTACGGAGTTTGCTCGGCGGACAGGGTGTCCGGTTTTTCCGACGGTTGCAAGGGTGGGGGAGGGCGTAGATTCACTCAATGATTTTCTCAGAACTCCAGGCTTGAAAACCTTTTCCCCTGCCAAGGATTCGGCGTATTCCGGCCTTGGGAATGCTTGGCAGACCGCGTTGGCTTCGGTTCTTGCCCTTTCCGGACTGACGCTTGAGCTGGCCGGCCCACTGCAAAGGCAGCAGGCAATCGGGGAACTTGTAGATGTCCGGAAGGAAAATTCCAGACCGGAACTCGGGGTAATCCGCGAGCGGCTCGTTGAAAGCTTGGCTGGCCCGGGTGAGAAGCCCCCACCCGTCGCCGAAATCCCCTGCAAACTTGCAGAGGACAGGTATAACCGCATTGTCAGCCTTTTGGGCTCCTGCTATTGTCCGGCTGCGACGCCGGGCCGTCCACCCTCGGACAGGCTCGATTCGGTTCTCGCCCATCGCTGGCTCGGAATACCTTTTTTCATCATGCTGGTGGGGCTGGTTTTCTGGTCGACATTTTTTTTGGGGGAGATCCCGGCCTCAATGATAAGGGCCGCCTTGGGTTTGGCCCAGGGTTGGGCCAAGACGGCCATGAACGAAGGTCTCCTCAGGGATCTCCTCGCTGACGGAATCCTTTCGGGAGTGGGGGGTGTGCTGGTCTTTCTGCCCAACGTCGCGATCCTTTTTTTCTGGCTGGCGCTCCTGGAAGACTCCGGCTACCTCGCCCGCGCAGCCTATCTGATGGACTATTTCATGCAGAAAATGGGGCTGCACGGACGGGCGTTTATTCCCTTGCTGGTGGGTTTCGGATGCAATGTTCCGGCCATCATGGCAACCCGCATAATCGAACATCGAGGGCAGAGACTTCTCGCGATGTTTCTCCTTCCGATGGTTACCTGCACGGCAAGACTTCCGGTGCTGGTTCTTCTTTGCGGCGCGTTTTTCCCCCGGCATCCGGGGAGCATGCTCATGCTTCTTTACTTTCTGGACATCGGGTTCATCCTCCTGGTGGGAAATATCATTTCAAGACTGCTCTCCGTGCAGTCGACCGGCTCCTTCATGCTGGAAATGCCGGCCTACAGGCTTCCCACATGGCGATCAATGCGCGAAGTTCTGTTGGAAAGAGTGTCCAACTTTATCGGGAAAGCCGGATCGATCATTATTGTGGGTTCGGTTCTGATCTGGTTTCTGACGGCCTTTCCCAGGGAAGTGCCTTTTTCCATGGACTACGATGCGGCTATTGCAAAACTGGCGGCGGACGGGCAGTCCTCCTCGAATGCCGACCGGATAGAGAGTCTTCGCCGGAAGCGCGATCAGGAGTTGATATCAGGGCGCTGGATATCCGTCCTTGGCCGGGCACTACACCCGCTGGTAGCGCCACTCGGTTTTGGCTGGCGCGAGTCCGTCTCGCTGATTCCGGGTTTTCTGGCCAAGGAGGTCATCCTTTCAACGATGGCGATTCTCTACGCTCCGGTCGACAGCAATGTTGGGAGTGCGATGGTCAAAGAAGGAATGACTCCGCTTAGCGGATTCGTTTTCATGATCTTCACGATTCTCTACGTCCCATGCCTCCCGACGTTGGCAATTATCTTCAGGGAATCGGGATCGCGCGGGTTTACCGCCCTTGCCCTAATTCTTCCTGGTGTGATAGCATGGATAGTCGGGTTTGCCGTGTATCAAATAGGCATGCGTTTGACGGGGTGGTCATCGGGAATTTCTGCCCCTGGAACGGAAACACTGCTGGTTCTGGCCTTGGTTTTGTTCTCTGTTGTGGTATTGATCCGTCGGGCATTCAATGAGGTTTCCGGCGGTGCGTGCGCCTGTTGTTCGTCGCGTCATTCCTGCGGTAAAAGCTCGGTTCAACCTGGAGGTTCATGTGAAGAGTCCAAAGGGAGGGTTGTCAAGCACCCTTGAATCCTATCTCGAACTGATCTCCGACCTTCAGCAGCAGTATGGGGCGGTCAGGGTCACCGATCTTGCGGAACGGATGGGCTGCAAAACCCCGTCTGCGACCAGCGCGTTGCGAAGGCTTTCCAAGCTTGGATTGATCAATTATCAGGCGTATCGCCCGGTGACGCTGACCAAAGAAGGTAAGTCAGCGATCAAACGCCTGAGTCTTGGGCACCACCTTCTCGCCGATCTTTTCCTTGCCGTTCTCGCTCTTCCGTCCGAGTTCGCCGATGAGGAAGCCTGCAGTCTCGAACATCGCGTTTCTCAGCAACTGCTTACCAGAGTCGCGAAATTCCTTGATTTCATGCGGGTCACTCCAGAGGGCTCCAAGCTTCTGGAAGGCATTCAACGTGGGTTCAAGCGTTTCCTCGAAAAAAGCTCAACCACTGATAAAAGCAAGAGTTCTGACTCCTCGGAAAATTAGAAGAAGTCGAAGAAATTTTTCCCTACGAAGAAGAAAAAAAACGAATTTGAAAGAGAAATAAAGAGAGTGTAGCAATTT
>MNYA01000336.1 GCA_001872985.1 bacterium CG2_30_54_10
GTTCTTATCGCCGCTGCTGGTGTTGTCCTGGCCCATGGTCCAAATTCTGCCGAAACCGTCGTATGAAACCTGTAAGCCAAGATCGGATCCCTTCCCATTGGGCTCGAACAATGGGGATGAAAGGGCAAATCGATAGCTCTTCCCCCCAGCTGCTACAACGTTCAACAAAAAATCCTTTTGATCAATCGGAGAAACGGAATAGGTAGGAGGATTTACCACAAAAGAGAAACTTCTTGATGCCACCTCCCCGATCGGGTTCGTCGTCCAGATGGAATAGAGAATCATAGTTCCCGTAGCCTGGAAAAAACCAACTCGCGAACCATCGCGGCTAACCTCGATCCTCATGTTCTCGTAACTGAGGGATGAGCCACTGGGGAGGTTGAGGTAGTCGGGAAGAATAACAGAGCTAACCCCGCCAAGTAAAGAATCCAAGATGGCAAATTTTGCCCCGGTGGCATCGCAGGTCCAAAGATAAACCTCGCTGCTCACAGGGTTGATCGCCATCTTCGCAATGCTCATGTTTGCGACAACCGGACTTGTGTTTGTAAGAGCCATTGCTGGGGAGTATCTTTCGACTCGCCTGGTCGTCAGGCTCGCGATGTATATGCCGCCTCCATTGGCGGCGAAATCAGTTTTCAACTCCAGAACCTCATTGGTAATCGGAGTGGTTTGCGCTCCGGTTCGGGTATCGTATCCCGCGATCGCATCATTTGTTGCGCCGTTGGCGTGGAACCTGATGTAGAGAACTTCCTGGTCCAAGAGGCTGTCCCGGTAACCACCGGTGGACATCCCCGGAGGCGTCCCATGTGAAGGGGGCAGCCCGTTCGAGAGGATTCGGAAAGGCATATCGGCCCGTGGTTATCGCGGAAGATGTAACCGGGCCTTTAAGGCCCAAACCGACAGCTCTGACCCTGAAATTGAACGAAGTGTTTGCCGTGAGATTTTTGAAGGTATATGACGTTGCTAGGATCTTGACGATTGGGCCGCTGTCCAACTGGACTACATAGCTCTCAGCGAAGGGAACCGGAATCCAATTTGCCGTTACCGAATTGAAGGTTGCACTGGTGCCGTCAAAACTGGGGGTAGCAAGGTCGATGAAGAAGCTTCCGGATGAAGTGGATGTTCCATCTGGGTTCGAAAGCTTCAGGGCATAGGTGCCGGGGGAGAGATTGGCAATTTCGAAATCGGCCTGACCAGCCACCCAGGGGGTGGATGTGGCAGGCATTTCCTTCCAATCAGCGAACCCGCGCGTAAGGGCGCCTGGCCCGGAGGCGATGTTGTTTCCGAAAGCGGAAACTTTGACCCCGGGCGTGACGACTACAGAGTCGATGCCCGGAGCGACAAAAACGACATTCACCCCGCCGAGAGCGAGATTGGCTTTTGATGGGAGCGAAAAAGCGGGGACAGCGGCCGAAAGAGCGTATCCGCTCGCCGGATCTACAATAAAATTGTAGTTGTTCCCCGGGGTGGGCGGAATGTTTTCGAAGCGGATATTTCCGGATGAATCGGAAACCGTCTCAAATCTCGAACCTGAGACGGAATTCGTCAGAATGTATCGCAAACGAGGTGTCACCGGGCTTTGGGTGGCGCTTACCGAACCGGTGTAAAGGCTGAGGGGAATGAGGTTCACAGTCGGAAAGTTTGTGACCGGGGAAACGACGGTGACCGTCGTGGGCCCTGCATCAGCTCTGTAGCTTGATGAGATGATTTTGATCTGGTAATTTCCGATTGGAACGGCGGGAATCGAGAAACTTCCAACGGCATCGGTCGTTGCGGAAAAGAGGCGGTGGGGAGTGGTGGAGGATATCTCTACGGTGACCCCGGATTCGTCCTCGCCGGGGAAAATCTTCTGGTTTTTGGATGTCGTTCCGTTCAGCGTCCCGACTACGGGCAGGAGGGGCTGTACCGCGTATGTACCGGTGGAAATGTCGCCTGCAAGCGCGATCGTGTCGCTGGCGCCGGGGTTCGTGAGCCTGTATCGTCCTTGAACGCTCAGGTTGTAGGCGCCGGCCGGAATGCTATTGAATTTGAAGTTTCCGTTGATGTCGGAGATCGTGGTGTAGGAGCCGCTCGAGTTGGCCAGGAGCAGGTTGATGCCGCCCTGGTTGAACTCGTCATCAAGGGCGGGAGATTTGAGGATCGAGCCGCTGAATGCGAAATAGAATGCCGGTGCAACGGAAGGTTGCGCATTGTAGCTGCGGACGACGTCGGCAGCGACGATCGCGACCGAATCTGAGCCGTTGTCCGAGGCTGGAACCTGAAGCCGGTAGCGGCCGGTTATCGAGAACTGATATGCTCCCGGCTGCAAATCCGAGAATTTGAAGTTTCCATTTTGGAGGGTAGTGGTTGTGTGCGGCCCGCCCGGCCCCTTAAGAAGAAGCGTCATTCCGCCGTCATCGATTTCATCGGCGAGTTTCAGGGTCTTCGTGGCGATACCGGTGAACTGGAAGAGCGGCTTGGGAGCGACAGTTGGCCGGGCATTGTAGTCGCGGTTCACGTTGGCGGTAACGATGGTCACCGTGTCGGATCCGTTGTTACCTGAGGGAAGAACCAATTCGTAGCGGCCGGTAATCGAGAAGTTATAGGTTCCGGGTTTCAGGCCGACGAAGCGGAACATTCCGTTGGTCTGGGTGGTCGTCGTGAACGGGCCGCCCGGGCCAGTCAAAAGAAGCGTCATTCCGCCGTCATCGGACTCGTCGGCCAGTTTGACAGTCTTTGTGGCGAGGCCTGCGAACACGAGGAACGGGGTGGGGGCAACCGCAGGCTGTGCGGGATAATTTCCGACGAGGTTGCCTTTCAGGGTGATGCTGATTGGCCCGCTGACAAGCTGATAACGGCCTACCACGCTGAAATTGTAGCTTCCGCCGGGAATGCCGCGGAACTCGAAGGATCCGTCCGATTTTGTGGTCGCGGAGAAGACACCGAGCGAGGCTCCCCCATCCATCAGGAGGGTCATTCCGCTGTCATCGTTTTCGTCGTTCAGCCTGGTGGCTTTTGTTGCTACGCCCGTGAAATCAAATTTGGCTGTTGGGACGGCCACCGGGGTTACCGGGGAGACCACGAAATTGGGTGTTGGAGGGGTTCCGGGGACGGAAACGCTGGCCGAGCTGTTGATCACCGTCGCCGGACCGCTGACAACCTGGAACGGGGCGAGAGCCAGGAAGCGGTAGATCCCTTGCGGAACGTTGAATGCAAACGCGCCTGCGTTATCTGTTGTGACCAGGAATGATCCCGAATTATTCACGAGAAGAAGATTGATGCCGCGGTTATCGGACTCACCTGAAAGAAGCTGGGTCTTTGATGCGGCGCCAGTGAAATTTCCTATTACGACCGGGACGACCTTGGAAGACATGGTTACGGCTGCCGCAGATATGGTCTGGCCTGAAATCACGGCCACTGCGACCGGGGTCGGTATCAGATAGTTGTCGGCGGTGAATTCGAGTTGGTAATTTCCGGAAGCGACCCCAAAAAGTTGATAAGTACCAGAGGAATCGGTCAATGTAACGGTCACGGCCTCTCCGGTCGATTTCCGCAAAAGGACGAGCGTTCCTGCCTGAGTGGTATCGCCTGTCCGGGTAACAGTTCCGGAAATATTTCCGGTTCCGGGGATTGATGCCACTGTCAGGACTAAGGCGCCTACATTGCTCGTCACGCCGGGCGTCACCTGGACGCTGAGGGGCGTGGACAGCGAGAAGTTGGCGAGACTTGCCCTAAGGCTGAAGCTCGTGTTCGCCGGAACGTTGAAGATGGTGAAGTTTCCTGAGTCGTCGGAAAGAGCCACGTAGGATGTGCCTTGGAGGTAAACGCCCCCGCCGCCGAGACTGGTTCGGCCGGAGATCGCGATGGAACCAGAGATAGTTCCGGTGGGGGTAATTTCGACCGGCACCTCAGTGATGGCCCCGACGACTACTCCGGTTCGCGCAAATTGATGGGTGGCATCTTTTACGGCGATCAGTGTGTAAACACCGACCGGAACGTGTGAAAACAGGTAGCGTCCGTCCAGGCCGGAAGAGGTATGAAGTTGTCCGGGAGCAAGATTCCCGATGATTGCCTCGCGCACGGAATTGTTTGCGGAGGAAAGTTGCCCAATGCCGGCCGCCAGCGCTCCGTCGGAGCTGTAAAGATAGATGTTTGCGTTGGCCAGCGGCTTCCCGTCAAAAACGACAGTTCCTGACAGGTCGGAAAAATCCCCAGCCGCGATCGGCCCGACCGGGTTGGCGCCCCCGCCACCGCCGCCTCCGCCGCCGCACCCGATGGTGAGCACGACCGTGATGAATGTGCCTAAAAAAGCCAGGAACCATGATTTCCGCATAGTATAATTCCTCCGAGATGGGTAACTCACTACTTGACCAGAATGTCGCCGATCGTCTTAATCGTGTAGCCTTTTCGGGCAATCACGATCGTGTATTTTCCGGGAGCGATGTTGAGAAATCTGTAAAACCCGTCAAGGGCGCTGGTGGTCGATGACACCTGGGTTTGGTCGCTCCATAGGGAAACCAATGCACCCGAGACCGCCTGCCCGGATGCCTTGTCGATGACGTAACCCTGGATTCCGGTTGCAGTCACAACCGCAACAGGGAGGCTTTTTACCTCCATGTCAAGCAGCGACCATGAGTCTTGGTCGCGAATCATGTGGAAAATGATGACCGATTCGCCGACCGAAAGGTTTTGGTAGTAGTAGGAGGCATGAACATCTGCTTGGTCAGCCTTACCAGTCGTGTATTCCACCCGATCGATCTGGAGAAGCCATTCTTCACCGGAGAAAAAATCTTTGAATCTGAGAAAACCCAACGGCTTGCCCGATGAAGGCGTGGCACTCGCGGTTGCGGCGCCAGAAACGGTCAACAACGGCCCGCCGGTTTTCTGCCATTCGGCCACCAAGTTTTGAACTGCGTCTTCGGGAGACTGGGCCAGGGAACCGCCAAGAGCGGGGTTTCCGGCGCTTTCCCCTCCGCCCCCTCCGCCGCAACCCTGGAGGCCCGCGACCATGACAAAGAAACAAACGACCAGGAAAAACTGCGAACGCAGAAAAACCGGTCGGTCATCTTCTTCAGCAGATTTTGAAGCCAAAACACTCCCCCACAAGCAGCGATACATTTTGAGAACAAACGCGGGAGCTGATTCTATCAGAAGAAGATCCAGTTTGCAACTTTGCTGTTTCGGCCACATCAACTCAATCAGTTTTTCGTAACTTTTCAATAAAGTGCGCATACGACCCAATGCGCTAAATTAAAGCCCCAAAATCCCACTTTTGTCATTTCGACAGAAGGGAAAAATCCCTACAACCAGGAACCTTTGGATTGACCCCGAATTGTTGAGAAGATACAATCTTTCATTCTCCGATGATCTTTACCAGGACACGTTTTCGACGGTTTCCGTCGAATTCGCCGTAAAAAATTTGTTCCCATGGGCCGAAATCCAATTTTCCATTGGTCACTGCCACCACCACCTCGCGGCCCATGATAGTGCGTTTCAGATGCGCATCGGCATTGTCTTCGGCCCGGTTGTGGCGGTATCTGGAGTAAGGTTTTTCCGGCGCAAGGCCTTCCAGCCAGACCTCGAAATCGTTATGCAAACCGGATTCGTCATCATTAATAAAAATGCTGGCTGTGATGTGCATGGCGTTGACCAGGCACAGACCCTCACGAATTGCGCTTTCACGCAAGCAATCCTCGACCTGCTCGGTAATGTTCTGGAATGCTCGTCGCCCCTTAATCTCGAACCACAATTCCTTGCGAAAACTTTTCACGGCTGCTTTGCTCTCCTGTTTCTTTTTTTCTGTATCCTGTTTTCTGTTTCGGCTTGCCACTCATTGACGAATGAGGACACAAAGGTTATACCTGTTCCTGTGAAGGTGAGGCAATACTTTTCGCCAAAGAACCTTTGAAAAGGCCGCTTAGAATTATTGAGCCGGGACCATAATTTTTATTGAAACCCTTGGGTTCAACCGGGGGAAAGCTTTTCCGGAGGCGCGAAACATGCTCGAACGAGCGGATAGACTCGTTTTCTTTTTCACCATTGAATGTACTAACTGTCACAATATTGCTAAATACAGCCATGTCAGCATCGAAGAACAAAAGGGCGTTTTTGTCTGCACCCTTTGCGGGAAGAATATCAAGATTCCCGATGTCGAAATTCTGATACGGTCGTCAAAAGATTTGGGTGCATACCTCGGCGATCCCCTCAACTCGAAGTTCATCCGTTTGGTTCTCAACGAAGGGTTCAAGGGGGAATCCTCGGTTCCGGGAGTCGGCCAATAAATCTCATTCTTTTTATTTTTTTTGGAGGATCAATCCTCGACCTTGGCGAGAACCCCCTTGTTAATCTCGGCGGTTTTCCCTTTCCCGATGAGGGTTTCCACGATTGCCAGGGCGAACTCGAAGGTTGTTCCGGCTGCCCGGGAAGTAATGAATCGCCCGTCGATCACGACCCTGGATTCCTGATAGGAAACGCCCTTCATTTTTTCCCGAACGCCCGGATGCGAGGTCATGCGCCTACCTTCAACAAGCCCGGCCCTGACCAGAACGGTGGGCCCGGCGCAGATGGCGGCAAGGAATTTTCCCCTTCTGTCGGCATCCTTCAAATACGCCAGAACCTTTTCGTTACCAGCAAGGTTTTTCGTTCCTTCCACGCCCCCGGGCAAAAGCAGCAAGTCGCAGGACTGAACGTCCACTTGCTCGATCGTCAAGTCTGGGACGATCGGGATATTTCTCGACCCCAGTACCGGTTCGCGGTTCGATGAAAGACTGACGGTCTGAACCTCGACCCCGGCCCGGCGTAGCATGTCGACCGAAATCACAAGCTCCATCTCTTCGAAGCCTTTGGCCATGAAAACGTATACTTTCGGCATCTTTTTTCTCCTGACAGAATTGATACCAATCCCATTTATTCCGTTCGTGCAATATTACCGCAGGGGCGGGTTTCAAACCGGCCCCTACGGAACATGGGCTACGAATGGACTTTTTGCGATCGGTATGACAATAAATTTTACGTGCCTTCCCAAATACCCACGCCATTCAGGGGTTCGGATGGCGACGCCAGCATTTGAGCCGCTTGTAGCGCATCCAGAGCGGAAACCAAAGACTTCTCAAGAGAACCGCCGGCGATAGCTTTGAGTCGCCCCAGCGACGGTTCTCAAAAATGATGGGCACTTCCCCGATCTTTCTTTTTCGGGAAAGCAGGTCGAAAACCAGCTCAGTAACGATGGTCGGACCTTCCGAAACGTATGCCTGAAAATCGATTCCAGCCAGAGCTTTCCGCGTAAACGCGCGGAACCCAGAAGTGCAATCACCGAGCCTCGTTTGCAGAACGAACCGTAGATAAGTGTTAGCGAGCATTGATGTGCATCGCCGCAGAACGGATCTGCCGGTTTCCCGGCCTCCCGGGGTGAAGCGTGACCCCACTACCGCGTCGAAATCCGACAACTTCGCCAGCAGAGCAGGAATGAATCTTGGGTGATGCGAGAAATCGGCATCCATCTCGACGACCGCCGAAAACAGTGGATGATTCTGGAACCATCTGAACCCTTCGCGCCCAGCCAGGCCGCGTCCTCTCGGCGGGTCGCGACTGACCAGATGGATGCGCCGATCGTCGGCGGCTTTTCGGGCGACAAGATTCCCGGTTCCGTCCGGGGATTTGTCGTCAACGACCAGGACGTCCAGACGTGAATCGAGCGCAAGAAGGGAGTCGATAAGCGATTCGATGTTCCCCGACTCATTGTAGGTCGGAAGAAAAGCCAGGATTCGCCCCGCGAGGTGCTCCGGAATTTCGATCATGTTTTCTTTTCCTGACTGCGACCGAGCCCGCGGGCGATCGCCGCATGAACAGCATCAACGGAAATGGCCGCCATGCATTCTTCACTTGTCGGGCATTTTTTTTTGTAGCAAGGCGAACAATGGACGCGCCCGACGAGAGCTTCACCGTAACCGTAGAACTCGATTTCCCGGTCGGTGGTCGATCCGAAAAGTGTTACCGAATAGACCCCGCGTGCAATGCCGATATGCATCGCCAGAGAGTCGCCTGAAACGATGACGTCGAGCTTCGATACAAGGGCAATGAACCGGCGAAGCGTGAACTCGCAGCCCGGAAAAACTCCGAATAAACCGGCGCGAGCCCGAAGTTCGGCATACAACTCACGTTCCGACCCTCCGCCGAGAAAAACAGGAGTCACTCCTTCGTCGTGAAGGCGGGCAGCCAGTTCGATAAAACTTTCAATTGGCCACCTCTTTCCCGCGAAACCATCGCCGGAACCGATGTTGAGCCCGACAAGCCCGCCTTTTCCAAAGGTTTGGGAAAACTCTTCGGCCCATCTTCTTTCAGGCTCCGCGAGCTCGAGGATATATTTGTTCGGTCCCCAATCGAGGCCGCAGGCTTCGGCGATGAGCTGAGGGTACGTCTTTGAATTTCGGTTGTATTTAAAATCATTGTCGAGTCCCAGAGAATAAAGTTCCCCGCTTGATTCTGAAAGTGGAATCAGCAATCCGTATTTATTTCGGCCAAAGCCGTGTTTCTCGGGCGAGTTGACCAATGTTGCGAGGGCGGTGGGGCCTTCCTCCTTGTCGAGGCTGATTACCATGTCCCAATTTGTGTTTTGCGCGAAAAGTGCGGCATCGACCGACCACGGCAGGATCGCCTGCAAACCGGAGCCATGCAGAAGCTGAACGGCGCAGGGGAAGGTGATCCAGAAAACAGCGTGTTCCTTGAAACGTTGTCGGATTGCGGGTAAGAGGGTGGTCGTGCGCAGAACATCACCGAGGGCGCCCAACTTGATAATCAGCACTTTATTTCCAAGAGGGGAGTAATGACGGCAGGGCTGCGATGGTTCTTGGGCACTGTCGTCTTTGGCTTTTCCGCCAAAGATCGGGCACAGTTTCCCCTGGCTGGGGGCGCAGGGTTTGTCGCCCTTGAAATGCCGGCAATCGAAATTCTGTTTCATCGGTTACTTAAAGATAAATTGATTTCGGCTGTTCTTCAAGATGGTTAAGTTGATTTTGCGAATTTCACGTCCTAAAAACATTATCCGGTGGGTTTCCGATGCGTTGGGTCCCATGAATTGTGGGGTGTAGGCGGCGGCCTCGGAATACTTGTATTCATCCACGTAAACGATTCCGGAGCCGGCGGGAAGGGCTCCGGCGGTCCACCAGAACTTCCAGTTGCCGGTTCCGTGGGCTTCCATGATCCGGTTCGGGGGAAGTTTACCGTAGAAGGCCGCCAACGCAGTCAAAGGCGCCCCCTGACCCACAAAAACCTGCCTGAAATCAGTATCCTTGTCAATTCTTTGAATGGCTCTCCCCAAATCAACCCAGCCGTGAAGACGTGTTGCGACGTCCGATCTCGGTGGAAGGGGAATGATAAGCGTCAATGCATGTAAAACGGCCAAACTGGCTAGCAGTGCGGATGGGCCGATGACGCAACAAACCTTGCGTTTAATGTTTCCTTCTCCGATCCATTCCCCGACCAGCAACATCGCGGAGAGATAGGCTACTTGTGGCCAGTTGGCTTCGACCTTTGATTGAATGCCTCTGTAAGCGAAAAAGGTCATCGTTACCAAAGCCGCGCCCGCAAGAAAGAACCTTTTTTCATCGGCTTCCTTCCAACCCTTTCGTAATCTGGAAATCACCACCCACCAGATAACGCCAAAAAGAACGGGGCCGATCGTGACCGCCTGCCCGCCGAGGAATTCCCCGAGGGTTCCAAAAAATGAGAGCCGACCAGGTTTGAAGCCATGGTGAAGCTGAAATCGAATGGAAGCCCAATCATGCTGATGGTTCCACAAAATGACCGGAAGAGCCCCCAGAAAGGCCAGCCCGAACA
>MNYA01000363.1 GCA_001872985.1 bacterium CG2_30_54_10
TGAGCACTCCGCCGCCGCTCAGGGAGAAGTTCTTGCATGATTTCGCGCGAAGAGGAAAACCAACTCAAGCATCCCCGGATGTATTACATCCGGTGGATCTGGGGTCAGTATCAAACCCACCGCGCCATGATTCTTTCTCTGGTCGGCCTGACCGTCATCTCAACGGTGGTCTCGGTTCTTTTTCCAATGGTTTCTCAGCGGATAATTGACGGCATTGTCGGCAGCCTGAAAAGCGTCAAGGCCGGAACTTCTGACATGGCCCAGGCTCTGGCGGATAGGAACCGGCGTCTGTTCTACTTTCTCGCGCTTGGCTTTGGGCCTGTCTTTGCCGGAATTTACACTTTTTTGCGGCTGAAGATGAACCTGATCTTCGAGATGTATTACCGGGAACGGTTTTTTCGCGAGATTCTCGAAAAGGGGCATCGTTTTTTCCTCAAGTTTCGCACTGGTGACCTTGTGACAAGATTGACCGATGACGTGAAAACGTACCCGCCCGGTTTGTCATGGCTTTGCTGTTCGGGAATTTTTCGGGCGTTCAACTCTTCATGCATTATCTTTTTCTGCGTGATCAGCATGTTTCTGCTCAGCCCAAAACTGGCCTGCGTCGCCATTCTGCCGATGCCGTTCATGGTCTGGCTGTTCTTGCACATGGAAAACTCGGTCGAGCGGCGATTCAAGAAACTACAGACCGCCCTTTCTGAAACCAACGATTTTCTTGAGTCCGCCTACTCCGGAATCAAGATAATCAAATCGTTCAATGCCGAAGAGGCGCAGATCGCCCAGTTTGGCTGCCAAATGGATGTCCGCATCGAAAAAGAAGTTGATGTCGCACAAATGGAAGGTCTGTACCATGTTTATTTCGAGTTTTTGAACTATCTCGCTGGGGTGCTGGTCATGCTTGCGGGTGGAATCATGGTGATTCGGGGAAGCATTACGTTGGGCGTCTATTACGCCTTCTTTGGTTATCTTGGGATAATACTTGGCCCTCTGATAGATATTCCTATGCTGCTATTCACGCTTGCACAGACGTTTGTGACTATTGACCGTCTCGAGGAGATCGTCGAGACGGAACGCGGCTGGCAGGAAGACAACAAAAAAGGCGACACCGCTCTCGACCACATAGAAAGCATCGAGTTCCGAAAAGTTGAGTTCAAACACCTTATGCTTTCAGCAAAGCCGGTCGTTGGAAAGCCAAATCCTGAGCCCGAGCCACTTTCAGTGCCAGTTTCAGTGCCAGTTTCAGCGCCAGTTTCAGCGCCAGTTTCAGCGCCAGTTTCAGCGCTGTCTTCCCCGTCACTTTCGACGTCGCCTTCCACGACTATTCCTTTCGCCTTTTCAGACCTCAACTTCACCGTCAAACGCGGCGAAACGCTTGCAATCGTTGGAAAGATTGGCTCCGGAAAGACCACGCTCCTGAACCTCGCCGCGGGAATTCTGACACCTGATAGCGGTGAGATACTCGTCAACGGCCTGTCATTGATGGAGACCCGGAAAGACCATTTCAAAAGCCGGATCGGTTTCATCCAGCAGGAACCCACAGTATTTTCGGAGACGGTGGCGGTGAACATTGATTTCTGGCGCGGGAACCCCCGTGGTTGGATCGAGACCTGCACGTGGCTTGCCCAGTTTGATGATGAAGTAAGGAGCCTTCCGAAACAGTTCGAGGAAAAGATCGGGCAGCGCGGAATTACTCTTTCCGGCGGTCAGCGTCAACGTCTGTCGATTGCCCGGGCGCTTGCGGGGAAGCCGGAAGTTCTGTTCATGGACGATGTGACATCAGCTCTTGATGCGGAGAACGAGCTCCTGCTCTGGAAGAACCTACGGGAAAATTTTCCAAAGGTTACCTGCTTGATCGTGACCCACCGGATGTCGACCGCTCAGACTGCTGACCGCATCATGGTTTTGAATGACGGCAAGATCGAGGCGATCGGTCGTCACGCTGAACTGATGCACAGTAACGGCACCTATCAGAAGTTGGTGAACTGAGCCATGGCGAGTGATTGGCCGCCTTCAGGAAAGGATTCTCGGATGTCCGGGGTGACCATCGTCGGACCCAGCCTTGGCGCTGCCCCGCTTTGCGAACCAATTCTTCGGGCTTTGCCGCGGTGGTTTGGCATCCCCGAAGCCACAGCGCAATACATCCGGGATATTGACACCATGCCTACCCTGACTGCGCTCAAGAACGAAATCTGTCTCGGCTTTCTTGCACTGCGCCGGTTCGGAAAATTCGCGGCTGACATACATGTCATGGGTGTAATGCCCGATTGCCATCATCAGGGCTTCGGAAGGCATCTCGTGACGGCTGCCGAAGCCTTCCTGGCACGCGAAGGTGTTGAGTATCTCCAGGTCAAGACCCTGAGCCCGTCGCGGTCTGACGCCAACTACGACCTGACCAGACGGTTTTACCTGGCCCTCGGATTCCGTCCCCTCGACGAGTTTCCGACACTTTGGGGAGAAGCAAACCCCTGCTTGCAGCTTATCAAGAAAATAAAGTGACTTATTGAGATGATACCAAATAAATTCCGATTCGGAATTCAACCGATACGCGTCAGAAGGCCTTGCGGATGGTCGCGATGCTCTCCAACTCTTCTGTGGTAAGCAATGTTTCGGGGTCGAAGACGGGAATCCGTTGGTCGCCAATGTGGGCCATCAGTTCGGCCGAAACAGAGGAATCGACGGATTCCAATTTGCCATTTCCTTTCGGCTTCGCCTTCCTGGTACTGCCCTCAATGACTCCTTCAATGAGTTGCAGTTTTACTGCGTCGACAACGAATCCCAAGTAGGCGCCTGCAATCTTGAACACCACCAGACGGTCGGTTCCTTTGTGGGAAGGATCGACACCGAGCTTCTTGTGCGTGTCGACGACCGGGATGATGTTCCCTCGAAGATTCGCGACGCCGGCAATGAAAGCCGGTGAGTCGGCCATCGTCGTGAGCTTCGGAACCATCAGAACCTCGTGAACCTTGAGGGCATCGGCGGCCATCTCACGAAAGCCGAGGGAGAACACGAAAAGCTTATCCATTATTCCTCCTCCTCTGGCCGATGAACCTGATTGCGAACGAATTCTCTGGCGGTCGATCGGAATGATCGGACTCATCGTTTCCAAGTTTCCTTTCTCAAAAAAATCAGACGATCACAATCACAAAGCAACTTCTCAAAACGAAGGGCCGCGACCGGGCGCTGTTCCACATTCGGCCTGCTTTCGCAATTTTCTGCGATTTTGAGCCGATGCAACGCGACGCACAACTCAAACCCGCGGAAACCCCCGGGTGCCCTCAACCCGGCCCCTCCTGAACGCAGGACAGGGGGAACGATCTCCCGCATTCGGTGCAAACACCACAAATCGCCGACCGTCACAACCCAATCCCCCAGGGGTGTGACCCTTGAGTCATGTCGAGGTTTTAAACAGCTTAAACTACGCCCTACGCAGAAATGCCCGAAAAAAAACGAAGGCTCGACAATTTTCACTCCAGCGGCTGGAAGCCGCCACCACTCTGGGTCGAAACGCAATGCGAAAAACACGAGAGTCGCACTTTTGTACCTGGATGGTACCTTCTCAAAAAAAGGGGAATAAACCAAATATTTAGATTAAAGCAGACTCCTCACATACGTTCAGAATGACAAACAAGGCTGTCATTTCGACCGAAGGGAGAAATCTCTTCAAGCAGAAACCATTGGGTTACCACGAATAATTGAGAAGATACCCGGGATGTTACATTTTGCAATCCTGGAGGGGTGGCGGCTGAACCACGGTTCCGGGCTGCCGAATGCCGGCAGATCAGGATTTTTTCGCGGTTTTTCCGGCCAAGCGGACTTTCCCTGGCCTTGTTTTGCCGAAACTGTGGCGGAAGACCTTGCCTTTGCGGGTTTTCTGGTCGCCCTTACCCATGATGATGCTCCTTTTGCACGAACTCGCGTGCTTGTACGTGTCGGGTTTCCCCACCTACTTGTATCATCAATCGCTGATTATTTCAATTGTCGTTTAAATTTCGGCTAAATTTCGGTTTGACTTTTTCTGGTGTGGTTGCTAAACTCAACTTCTGTCGTTTCTATTGGTAGCATACCAAGTAGCACACTAAGGAGCACGCTGATGATTGCCATTTTGGTGAAGATCGTTCACTTCATCGTTTGCATCGGGCTTATCGTGATTGTACTGCTTCAGGCCGACAAGGGAGAAGGCTTGGCCGGCGCCTTCGGAGGCGGTGCTTCAAGCACCGTTTTCGGCGATAGGGGCGGTGGCGGCGTCATGTCGAGAATGACGACTGCCATGGCCGTCATCTTCATGATCACCAGCCTGGTCATTTCGATCTATGTTCCCCTGTGGGAGCAGCCGATGGGAGATTCGGCCGGTTTTTCTTCTTCACGCACCCCGATCAGCGCTCCTGCAGCTGAGTTGCCGCTTCCGGTGGGCATTCCAGGCGGTGGCGGCGAAAAGGCTCCACGGCCGGTTCAACCACCGGCGCCGGTTCCAGGCAACTGATCGAACATTGCCGTCAGCAGGCTCCACTCCGCCTCAAGCGGCATGGGGCCTGTTTCTTTTTTTCCATTCTGAATTTGTGATAGACTGATTAGCCATAACTGCCCGATCGGCACCGGGCTAAAAGATTGATAAGGAGGCGTTGCAATGTCCTGTATTGATGTAATCCAGGCGCGTGAAATCCTCGACAGCCGTGGAAACCCCACAATCGAGGTGGAAGTTTCCCTGGAAAGCGGCGCGATCGGTACGGCTGCGGTCCCTTCCGGCGCATCTACCGGTGAACACGAGGCCGTCGAGCTGCGCGATGGCGACAAAGAACGCTACCTCGGGAAAGGCGTTCTCAAGGCCGTCGAGAACGTCAACGAAAAGGTAGCCAAGGAAATCGAGGGAATGGATGCCCTCGACCAGCGAGCCATCGATCGTGCGATGATAAATCTCGATGGAACCCCAAACAAAGGAAAGCTTGGCGCGAACGCGATCCTTGGAGTCTCGCTCGCGGTCGCAAAAGCCGCCGCGGATCTGCTCGGGCTCCCCCTCTATCGATATATCGGCGGCGTTAATGCCAGCGTCCTTCCGGTTCCGATGATGAATATCCTTAACGGAGGCGCTCACGCCGACAACAACGTCGATTTCCAGGAGTTCATGGTAATGCCCGCCGGCGCTCCTTGTTTCCACGAAGCGTTGCGCATGGGAGTCGAGACTTTCCACGCTCTGAAATCAGTCCTAAAGGCAAAGGGCTACAACACAGCCGTCGGCGATGAAGGTGGTTTCGCCCCGCATCTTTCCTCGAACGAGGAAGCTATCGAATCAATCCTTGCCGCGATCGAAAAAGCCGGTTACAAACCTGGAAAGGACATCTTTATCGCCATCGATCCGGCCGCATCAGAGTTCTTCCAGGACGGAAAATACATTTTCAAAAAGTCCGACAAATCCAAGCGAACTCCTGAAGAGATGGCCGACTATTGGCTCGATTGGGTGAGCAAATATCCGATCGTCTCGATCGAGGACGGTATGGCCGAAGACGATTGGAAAGGCTGGAAATACCTGACCGAAAAGAGCAAAGGAAAGACCCAGCTCATCGGGGATGA
Organism: bacterium CG2_30_54_10; assembly: GCA_001872985.1. Classification (GTDB taxonomy): domain Bacteria; phylum Muiribacteriota; class Ozemobacteria; order Ozemobacterales; family Ozemobacteraceae; genus CG2-30-54-10. The sequence continues at coordinate 5,566 of MNYA01000363.1, forward strand.
TCTGTTCGTCACCAACGTCGATCGGCTCGCTATAGGAATCGAAAAGGGTGTCTGCAACTCGATTCTGATCAAGCTCAACCAGATCGGCACCCTGACCGAGACCCTCCAGACTATCGAGTTCGCGAAGCGGCATGGTTACACCTCGGTCGTTTCCCACCGCTCCGGAGAGACTGAGGACACCACTCTCGCCGACTTGGCGGTTGCGGTCAACGCCGGCCAGATCAAGACCGGCTCGGCTTCCCGAACCGATCGCGTCGCTAAATACAACCGTCTTCTCCGTATCGAGGAGGAGCTGGGCGAAGACGCTCAATTCCTGGGTATGAAGAGCCTCAGCAGCATCAACCGCAAGTAGCGCTCACAGGCAAGTAGGGCGGGGAAACCCGCCCTACTTGCCTGTACAGACAAAAACAATTTTAAGGCTTAAACAGGCCATCAGGCCGGGAGCCTTGCAAACCGGCTTCATAAGAGCGAGGATCGACCTTGGATAGCCGCTTGACCATTTCGGGTGTCAGCAAACGGAGCTTTCGTGCGCGTTCGAGAAGACCTGCGACCTCTTCAAGATCCTCGTTTTTTGTCATCCAGGAAAAAGAATCGACGGCCTCGAGATTCACCGGGAGCGTATACCCGCGGAGAGTCTTTTCCCGGGCAACGTTGTAATACTGTTCGAAATAGGACAAAACCAGCTCTCGAAGCGTGCGGTGAACAGGTTCGCGGTATCGGAGCCCAACGAAGTTCGATTTCGCGATGGCGCCCCAATGACCTTCAAACTTGAAAAGAGCCAGGATATGGTCATCATCCCTGTCGTTCGGCAACATTTCCAGAAGCAAGGGGGGATATCCCAGCCTTCTGAGAGCTGCGGCGGCGAACAAAGCCCCGTCAAAGCAGTGTCCGACACGGTCTCGAATTACCTGAATCGGGCACCGATAAAATTTATCGCTACTGTAGGTCAATCCATCGAGGAAAGCTTGAATTGCAGGGGGACTGTCTAGTTTTTCGAGCTGTTTCCGCTCGCAAGTCGTCAGTTCATCAAACAGGGAAGCGATAGGTTCCATCGTCTTGGTTCAGTAATTTCGGTCGTAGGAATCAGCAGCCCTTCCCTGGGGAAGTTGGCCGGGAAGAACCGGAACCAGGGGAGGCATTCCCATTCCTGGATTGGGAGCAGCCGGAGCCGGTGTTCCAAGGGAGTCCATGTGGGCGCTGAGGCGTTGCTTAATCGACTCAGCCTGGAATTGGTTCTGATTTGTCATTCCTGCGTTTCGGGCCCGCTGAAGAAGACGGTCCATTGTCTCGCCAGAGCCGTCGGGCAAAGGTTTCGAGTAGTATGATTGATCGCCGAGAGGCGTCAGTTGAACCTGCCCCGGAGCGCCGGGAAACATCAGCCCCGGGCCCATCGGCACAGGAGAAACCAGGTCTGGAAGTGGGGGATCGTTGGTGGGTGGCATTCCGAGAATCTGTTTGCGATGAGCTGCCATAGAAAGTTCCCAGGTCAGGACGTCAGGTTCGTAAATCATGGGAAGGTTCGTGCGTGGCAATCCGTGAACGTAATCTTTCTTTTCCTGGACAAAGACATCATGAGTTGATTTGGGGTAGATAGCGGATCTGATCAAGAGTTCGGGGAAGTGTTCCCTTTCGAGATTCTGACGCATATATCCGTCAGTGACAGCTCGGGCGGGTAAGGCAAGCCACAATCCGCTCCCGAAGACCACCAGTATCGAGATTGCCAAAAGAATTCTGGTTCTCATGCTTCCTCCAAGTGGGTACAATGTCGAGGATTGAGTTTCGGGAGAAAGAGGGTGTTCAGTGATCCGGCATTTGTCAAGAAGAATTTGACGGGGAAAAATGGCAGGGAAAAAATTTAGACTTCTCCCACTCGTTCGAAATGATGAAATCGAGCCACGAATGAACGCAGATCTGGGGAAGAAAGAAGGAGCAAAAAAAGATTTTTAGCCGCAGATGAACGCAGATAAACGCAGATCTGGAGAAGAAAAAAAGGAGAACGGGTCAAAGAACATGCATTCCTTCACAGCTAACTGCCAGAAAGAGCCATCGGAGTTTTTCTTGAAGAATGCGGGCATGATCTTTGAAACATTTTTGAAGTTGTTACCAACTCGGGCTTTGTTTGAATGGCGGAAAAGTGGCGGAGGCTTGAGAGCATCCGCACCAACGGCTGGAAGCGCTGCCAATTTGCGCCGCAACATTACGTGAAGGTCACACCCAAGAATACAACCGCGGTTACTAAAATTGCCTAAAGCTTTTGGCAGGTGCTAACGCCGGGTATTTTCTGACCCTCCCCTGGCTTTGATGTGACCTGCCTGATTTTGCTCGCGAGGTTTATTAAATTGCTAAAATCTGAAGTCCTTTCATGGTTTTATCGGAAATTTTGACCCCAATTTCATACTCTTTCGGATCAAGACAGACCTTCACTCTCAGTCCCCTTCGATTGGTTGTTCCTTCTATTAAGTTCACTACCGTTTCAAAATCGACCAATGGGTCTCCCTTCCAATTCATGCTGATAAATGAAAACATTCTGTGCTCGATCTTGTTCCACTTGCTGGTTCCGGGAGGGTAATGGCACACTGAGCGGCAAACCATCTCTTTTGAGATTCATTCAGAGTCTGAAAGGCCTTCAGCCAAATATCAAAGTAAACAATTTGGTTTTTCAAATTCAGCATGTACAAAGCATATCACAAACCCCTGAAAGGTCCAAATTAATTATGTTACAAGCCTTTTGCGTCCATTGCCACTCTCCCGGCTTTTGAGATGTCGCCACCATCATCCTCTATTACCGCCTTTTTGGGGCTTGTACCCGTCACGGTACTGCCAGACACCGGTTTCATGCCATTCCTCTAGGTTTCCTCCGAATCTGCGTTCATCTGCGGCTAAAAAATCTTTCTTTCCTCTCTTCATCTGCGTTCATCTGCGTTCATCTGCCGCCAAACGACCAAACTCTTTAAAAAATGAAGATCTTTTTCCCGTATAGAAACGCAAAATATCCGTGTAAATCTGTGGCTGCCTGCTAATTTTGGCGATAAAGCCTACCCACGAACTTGAAGGCGAGCGGAGGTTGCGTTATCCTGAGCGCGAAATCGCCTTCTAACGAAGTTTCAAGGATAAACCGCTTACCGACGGTTCGAACAACATGGATTTTTTTTCGCTGAAAAGACAGGTCAAAGAGATCAGGTCAGGATTTCCTTCCCCACCAGAGATCGCGCGGATCGTCGACCTTGCCCCGGACGGGTTTGGCCTGCTGCTCAAGCTATCAGACGGCTGGTACTGCCTCGAGATTCACCTGCGGCCCGATCATCAGGGAATCTGGCTCTCCCGAAACTGGGAGGAAGCCCCCGTTGCTACCCCGATGGGCAGGGCTCTCCAACGATTCGGGAAAGATTCTCGCCTGACCGGCATCGAGCTCGTTTCCTCGAGCTCGTTTCCACCTGATAGAGTGGCCGGATTAAGCCTGACATGCCGCGATCGCTTTTTCGGATCGAAAGAGCTCTTCCATCTTGTAGCCGAACTTACCGGCCGCGTGGCAAATCTGCTTTTATGCGACGATGCCTGGAACGTCCTCGAACAATATAGGTCTACCGGAAACAACCGCCTCAAAGTTCTCTACCACCCGCCGATTCCAGAGGGGCCCCCGCCTGCCGGCTCAGCAGACCAGGTAGCCGTCGTCATGGCCGCCCCGCCCGCATCCTGGAAAGGCCGTCTGGCCGGGTTCTCCCCGACCATGACCCGGGAACTGGCCTTCCGTGCCGCGGCGACCTCTTCCACTTCTTCCACTTCTCTTGTTGAAAAATGGGAAAGCCTTACCGCGGAAGCCTGCGGCTCAGGCCCCGTCATGCTCTATCAGGCGCTGGGAAAGGTGATTGCCCTGGTTCCCGCGAGGTTGACCCACCTCGAAGGGATGGCGGCCGATGCCATGAGCTTTTCGACCGTAAACGATGCAATGCTTTGGACCGAGGAACACGGCTTCAGGGCAAAGCGGCTTGCCGCCGCCCGCGATCAGGCACGCGCCGGATTTACACGTGACCTCGATGCGCGGACCCAGCTATGGGAAACCCTTCGCCGGGATCTCGAAAACTATAGAGATGCCGAT
>MNYA01000397.1 GCA_001872985.1 bacterium CG2_30_54_10
CCCTAACTCCCTAACTCCCTAACTCCCTAACTCCCTAACTCCCTGGCTCGACCCTAGCCGAAAAGGTACTTTTTCGGCAGGTCAGGCACATTGGCGCGAAGCGCGATCGCCTTCCACACTCATGTTCCATTGCAAGACGAGTAGGACGCCGGGACTTTTCGGCGAGGGTCTAGCTCCCTAACTCCCTACTCCCCAATCCCTGTTTTTCATGGGGCTTTTTTCTCGCCTTTTTTTGCCAAAACTTCTTCGGTTCGCATGCTCGGATTATAGAGAGTAGCGGAGTTGCGCCCCGCATCCTTTGAGTAATAAAGGGCGGTGTCGGCGAACAGGATCAGATCGAATTTGTTCCGAGCCATTTCCGGGTAGCATGATATCCCGAGAGAAACAGTGATCGGAACGTGTTTCCCTCCGATTCGGAAGTCGAAACTCTCAATGGTAGTCCGAATGCGCTGGGCCGGGACCACCGCACCCTCTCCATCTTTCTCGGGGCAAATGACTATGAACTCCTCACCGCCGTAACGAGCGGCGATATCCACCTCGCGGACGCTTTTTTCAATCAGCCTGCTGACCGTCTTGAGAACACGGTCCCCTTCCTGGTGGCCGTATGTGTCATTGAACATCTTGAAATGATCGATGTCGAGGAGAATCAAAGAAACCTTGCTGTCATACCGGTCCGCGCGTTGCAGCTCTTCATCGAGACGGTGCTGAAAGTAGCGGTGGTTGTACAATCTCGTGAGTTCGTCAGTGACGGCATACCGATAGAGTCTCGCGTTCTCGATGGCGATCGCCGCTTGGTTCGAAAGGCTTCGGAACAGCTCGAAATCCCTTTCACTGAAGGAGTAGGGAATCGACTTGGAAACGTTGATGACCCCAAGGATTTTGTCCTTGGCCCTGAGCGGCATACACATGAGGGTTCCGCGAATGACATTGGTTTTCTTGATCGCAAGAAATGCCTGATCCCGCTCAACATCCTCAACGAAAAGAGGCTGTCCGGATTCGGTGACCCAACCCGCGACCGGTTCGCCGATGCCGACTTTTGAATCCCGCTTGATGTCATCTGAAAGCCCGAAGGCAACCCCGATTGTCAGTTGCTTTTCAGCATCATCCAAAAGCATCAAAGATCCTTTTTCGGCATGGATGACGCGAACGACGGTATCCAGAATTATGTGCTGAAGCTGTGTGAAATCGAGTACCGAACTTATCGCCTTTCCGACTTCGTACAAGGTCGATAACTGGAGTATGCGGTAGTCGAGATCGGCTTTGGTGTTCTTCAGATTGATCCGCATCTCGTCGAACGTAGTGGTCAACTCCCCGATCTCGTCGTTCGAACTCGGCTGGATCTCTTGCGAAAAGTCGCCGGACCCGATGTGTCTGGCCCCCGCAATAAGGTTCAGCAGCGGGGAAATGAATGAATTGGCTATCAGAAAGGCAAGCAAGACCGAAAACATCGCTGTGGCGATGACGAGGGAAAGAACCGCTTGGCGAAGTTCGAAAGCGGCCTGAAGAGCCTGCCGCTCAGGAATTTGAAGCACGATCGTCCAGTTCGGCGCTTGATAGAAATCGAACTTCTTCAGCGACACGGCGGTTATGAGATACCTTTCCCCAGCGATATCGCGAACGCTGGTCAAATCATTGTCGGCGATTTCGGCGCCTGCAATGCGAAAGGTCTTTGCACCCTTCGAAGATTGGGCGATGATCGAACCGGTTTCGTCCAGAACGAGGCCCTGTGATTTCGAGCGCTTCAGGGAATCCTTGAGAAGCTCCCGAATGTATAGGAGATCGACCTCGGCTGCCAGGACGCCGATAACGCCTTTTTCCTGGCTCTTTACGACCGATTCCAGCGTCATGTAGGGGTTTCCATCGGGGGTTTTGAACACATCCGAAAAGGAACCCTGGTAGCTTCGCTTCACCGCATTGGTAAAGCTCCAGTCGGCGGGAAGAGTTACATTGGGATCGGTGGTCACCAGGATTTTTTTTGAGCTATCGACAAGGTAGACCAGCTTGAAGATCGGGTAGTTTTTCAGCAAGGATTTCAGGAAATCCTCCGCAGCAACTGGGTTGAGGGCCTTGATCGTATCAAGGTCAGTTATGGAGGTCATCAACCGGCGTGTCGCTTCAAGGTTTTCGTAGATACCGTGGGCCAGCATGTTTGAAAGTTCCTGGTGGCTTCGGGTAACTTCTTCTCCGATGACGCGTTTTTGTTCGGTGAAAGCCTGCCAGCCCAGAAATGAAATAGGCACCAATGCCAGCAGGAGGATCGTTCCAATTAGCTTGGCACGAATTCCAAGCCTGAATCGATGGGGGGAAGCTTTTGAATTCATCGGTGACGCAGCTTCTCCTCTATGCTGGAGATATTGTCGTCGACTAGCGGATACTGAGGATCGAGCCGGGCTAACCGCTGAAAGTGCTCGAGGGCTTTTTCCATTTCACCGATGGAGAGGAAGACTGTTCCAAGCTGGAAAAAGGCTTCGGCACAGTCGGAGTGATCGGCTGTAATCGCCATCAATTCGCTGATTGCATCGTTGTTCTGCCCAAGCCGGAACCGAACCTGGCTGTGGATGATCCGGGCTTGTAACTCCTCGGGGTCGATCGCCAAGGCTTCGTCGGCGAACTTCAACGCGGTGGGGAAGTCTTCGCTCAGCAATGCCATAAGTGCTTGAGACAAAAGTTCCGAAGCCTTATTCTTGTTTTGTCCACCAATATTCAGAAATTCCTCGGCGATCCGTACAGGGTTATCGCAGGTGACCCGGTTCAAGAACTCCTGCTCGTTACATTTTGAAATTTCTGAATCAACAACCTCTGAATAGGTCGAATCCAGTTCGCGCAGTTTCATCAAGTGGTGCTTCGCCTTCGCGAACTGGCTTTCATCGCGATAGATGATACCAAGATTCTGATGGGCTTGGACGTGATCGGGCTTGAGCTGAAGAACCTTCTCGAAGAACGGGATAGCCTCCCTGCGTCGTCCAACCTGGGCAAGGGCAACCGCGATATTGAAAATTGCGTCAACATCACGCGGATTGATCTTGACAACTGCTTCCCAACAGGTGATGGCCTCGGTCACCCGCCCTGTTTTCATCAGGATAAGACCAAGGTTGAAATGAGCGAATGAGTGCTTCGGATTGATCTCGATGGCATCCTGGTAAGCTTCTATGGCGCCGGAGATATCATTCATCTTGTGGAGGAAAACGCCCTTCGTGGATACATAATCCGCGTTTTGTCCGGACTTGTCGATCGCTTTCTTGATGTGATCCAGGGCTTTGCTATACTGCCCTTGTTCGAAAAAATCAAGGGCGGCTTCGTAGAAGCGCTGGGCGTATGTGTTGCGATTGGGCATGGCAATCCTCTGGTGAAGTTCTCACATTATAGCAGACATGTTCCCCAATTCGTAGCTTCTCAATAAGTGTGGGCAGGCGCCCCCTTTTCGAGAAGATACCCTCAATTGAAACTTATGAAGGAATTGATTGCGAGGCATTCGGGAGTTAGGGTATACTCCGGACAATGGAAACAGATTCGAAAATTCCTCAGCACCCCGTCTCCGATCCCGACCCGATCGTGAATTCCGAAACCCATCTCACCGAGCCGGCTTCGCAGTTCACGCGGATCGGATCAGAAAACGGAAACACATTCGGAATCTGGTTGTCCGGCTGGATTTGCCTTTTGACGACCGTTTTTTTTTCCGGATCAACCCTCAACTGCTTTCTGCACTGGCTACCGTTTGGCCACCCCTGGGATCTCGGCGGAACAATCCTTTCAGGGCTTCTTGCGTGGCTTTGCTACGCATGGACCCTTTCAGATAAAACCACCGTCCCCGCGGAAAAAAGAGGGTCCGTTTCCCTTGGATTGGCGGCGCTCTGGCTTCTTTCCTTTCCCGCGGTCATGCTAAGCCTCGGATTCAAGTGATAGAAGCCAGGAGCTGTGTTTAGTCCTTGCGCCAAACCCGCGGCCCGGTCAGGTTCTGCCGGTGTTTTTCTGCTTGATTGTGAATCTGGCAACGAGCGATTGAAGCTCATCGGCGAGGCTGGCGAGATCCTCGGTCGAGCTGGATATCTGCGAAACAGTCGTAGTCTGCTGTTCTACTGAGGTCGCGACGACGGCGGTTCTTTCGGAAGTCTGCTTGGTCAGCTTGGTGATATCCTCAATGGTCCGCGACATGAGCATCGAATTGTGCGATTGCTCCGCGGAGATCTTGCTGATATCCTTGATCTTCTTGTTCATGTCAGCGATGTTCCCGGTGATGTTGTCAAGGCTCGTGCTGACCTCACGAACGATCCGGATTCCTTCATCGACCCGCGATCGTCCCATCTGCATTGAATCGACGGCATTCTGAGTCTTGGTGAGGATGTTTTCGATCCGGGTTCCGATTGCTTCGGCGGCTTCGGCCGATTCCTCGGCAAGCTTGCGCACTTCATCAGCGACGACGGTGAAGCCCTTCCCTTGTTCGCCGGCGCGTGCGGCTTCGATCGCGGCGTTCAGAGCGAGAAGATTGGTCTGGCTGGCGATTGCGGTGATCGTGTTGACGATCTCGTTGATCTGCATGGATGCATCGTTCAGATCGAGAATGACCTGCGTTGCCATGTCGACTGATTCCTTGATTTTTCCGATCATATCGACCGATTTTTTTACGGTCTTGCCGCCGACGCCAGCTGCCTCGGTAGTGGTAACAGCCGCATTGACAGCGGTTTCTGCGAGTTGAGCGACCTGTTGAGCCGATCCGGCGAACTGCTCGACCGAGGTTGAGGTTTTTTCGAGGTTGTTTGAAACCTCGATCGCCGAGGCATTGATTTCATTCACATTTTTTGAGATATCGAGAAGGGTTGCAGCCGATTCGACCGAAGCGGAACTCAGTTGCTGAGAGCTGGTAGCGAGATCGTGACTGGTAGTCATGACCTTGGCGATCATCTGACAGATTCCGGAAAGCATCCGGTTGAAGCTTTCGGCAAGCGTTCCGAATTCATCCAGACTCGTCAGATGGATCCGGGTTTCCAAAAGGCCGCATTCCGCTTCCCCCATTGAATGGATGATCTTCTCGAGCGGGCCGGATATGCCCGTCGAGATGAACCAGGTGAAGCCGATCCCGAAAAGGATTACCACCACCGGAAGGATCTTCATGACCATTCCGAGAACGGAGAACATCGACGTCAGGTCGTTTTCAATCCGCTTCCCTTCGGTCAATTTGAAGAACCCACCGACGCTCTGAGCGGTGTTCTGGAAAGATTCGAGTTTTTCTCTAACGAAATTCGCGGCATCGGTGAAACTGGCCAGGGAAGGCGGCATTTCGGAAGTCAAAATAGTTTCACACCGTGCGAGAAGCTCCTGAAAGGTCGCATCCCCACCGCCGATCAGTTGAAGAACCGGTCCGCCGCGCTTCGCCATCGACTTACTGATGTCATCCCGGATGGAGGTCAGATTCGATGTGACGCGATCCCGGGCGTCTTCGAAGGACTTCTGAAGATCGGGGTCTTTCCCTTGGTGATACATTGTCAGACAAGAAAGGCCGGCGGTATTGACATCGGCCGTAAGACTCTGAACCTTGATCAGGATTGGGAGCTGAGCCGCCTGAAGAAAATTGATTTCGGTTTTGAGCCGATTGAGAAGATACCCGGACACCCCGACCACCGCGATGCAGGTGACAAGGATGAACAGAAACCCAAACATGATTTTCTTGCTGATCGAGAGGCGTATCATGCGGTCTTTCCGGAAGAACTTCCTTGAGTCAGGGCCAAAGAGAATGAAGGAACGAACAACTCTTGAAACAGCCTGATTGCAAAATCATCGGTCAGAGAGGCGAGATAATCAACGAGGGTGCGTCTCAAAGGTTGCCCCTCGGGAGGCTTGTGATGAAGCCTGGAAAAGAGGTCAGAGGGATTTTCGAGGAACCAGTGGGCCATCTGCCGCAGTAGCTTTTTCGACTTTTCTACCGCGCTGTTTATCTCGGGCCGCGGGTATACGCTATCATAAAGGAAGCTGCGAAGTTCTTCGGTGGCGGAATTAATATCCGGGCTCATGGCGATCATCCCTGCTTTCGGGGAATGGAAAATGATATCCTTGACCATATTGTGGATCCGCTGGGAATGCCGCTCTCCAAGAAGTTTCAGCGGCCCCTGCGGGAGATCGGCCAGAGCGATCACCCCACCACGAATCGCGTCGTCAATGTCGTGGTTAATGTAGGCTACAAGATCCGCGATGCGTACGATCTGGCCCTCCATTGTGATCGGCATGTCAGGGCCGCCCGAAGCGGCGCCCTTCCGGCCCTTGCTGTGTTTGGAAATGCCGTCAATGACCTCGATCGTGAGGTTCAGCCCCTTCCCGGCTTTTTCAAGGACGGTCACGACCCGCACGCTATGGGCCGCGTGGTGAAAACCGTCCTCGCTGATCTCGGCGAGAACTTCCTCGCCACCATGGCCGAACGGGGTATGGCCAAGATCGTGTCCAAGGGCGATGGCTTCCGTAAGGTCTTCGTTCAGGCGCAGTCCCCGGGCAATGCAGCGAGCGATTCCCATGACCTCAAGGGTGTGGGTCAGCCGGGTTCGGAAGTGGTCGTTAGTCGGCGAAAGGAAAACTTGGGTTTTGTGCTTCAGCCGGCGAAAAGCTTCACTGTGAAGAATCCGGTCCATGTCCCGTTGAAAACAGGTGCGGATGAAACAAGGCTGCTCTGGAACAGCTCGACCCCGGCTGTCTTTTGAGCGGCATGCCCGCTCGCTCAGAAGCCGGGCCTCCTGCTCTTCGAACAGACGCCTGATCGAGTCATCAGCGATCGATTGACAGGTTGGGAAGTTCACGAAACTATGTCTAGGATGAGCGGAAGCGCCTTCACCAACTTTTCGGAGATGCGGTATGCGTCCTTGAGGCGCTGAGTTCCGCGCTCGTTTTCCCTTGAAGGATCTACATGCACTTCCGCGAGAACATCACCAGCGGCGACAATATCGCCGACCTTCTTCATGAGCCTGAATCCGACGGCCGGGTTGATGATCGAATCCTTTGTTTCGCGGCCGGCGCCCAGCATCATTGCCGCAAGGCCGACCTCCTCACACTCGATCCGCTCGACATGGCCGGCTCTGTCCGAAGTGACCGGAATCACTTTCGTCGCGGTCGGAAGCCGCTCCGGATGTTCCACCATTGCCGGATCGCCACCCTGCGCCTTGACCATCGCGACGAAGACGTCGAATGCGGCTCCATTCGCGATGACCCGGTCGACTCGCTTTGCAGCCTCATCCTGGGGAATCCGACGATTTTCGGAAAGCAAAAGGGCTTCCTGGGCCAGAGCTTTGACCAAGGCAATGAGGTCGGCCGGCCCTTTTCCACGAAGGGTCTCAATGGCTTCTTTGACCTCCAGGGCATTGCCGATCATTCGGCCGAGGGGCTCGTCCATATTCGAAAGAACCGCGGAAACCTGCCTTCCGGCCTGCTTACCGATCTTGACCATCATTCGCGCCAACTCGCGGGCGTCACCCAGAGTTTTCATGAAAGCGCCCGACCCGACCTTCACATCGAGTACCAGCGCTTTGTTCTGAACGGCGAGTTTTTTCGACATGATCGAGGCGGCGATCAGCGGAATGGAATCGACTGTAGCGGTGACGTCGCGAAGGGCGTAAATCTTCTTGTCAGCCGGAACAAGCGTGGGAGTCTGGCCGATGATCGCAACGCCGATCGAATTCACATTTCTGACGAAATCCTCTGAAGAAAGATTACAGGAAAAACCCTCGATGGATTCGAGTTTGTCGATGGTTCCACCGGTGTGGCCGAGACCACGACCGGACAGCTTGGCGACGCGAAGGCCGAGGGCGGCCAGCACCGGCCCCAGAACCAGGCTGGTCTTGTCGCCGACTCCTCCGGTCGAGTGCTTGTCAACAGTGAAACCGGAAATCCCTTTAAGTTCGACCTGATCTCCGCTTAGTCTCATGGCATCGGTGAGCCAGAAGGTTTCCTGTTCATCCATGCCTTTCAGGAACACCGCCATGAGAAGAGCGGCCATCTGGTAGTCAGGAATTGTCCCTTTGACAAAAGCATCTACCGCGAACCGGATTTCCTGGTCGGAAAGCTTGTTCCCATCGCGCTTCTTCTTGATGATCTCGTAGGCCCGCATTGGTCTTTCTCCGATTAGCGCTTGATTCGCATGAGCCGGATTTGGTTCACCATGAAGCACTTGTCGTGTATGGGGCAATTGCAGCACTTCTGCTGCTGGTCCGGCCGATCGATTTTCATTGATTCGAAGGTCATTCCGCTGCTATTCCATTTGCCATAATAATCTGTGCCGAAACACTTGGGCATCGAAAAACTCCCGGCGGGTTGTGTCGTCATGAGGTCCTCCTGAATTCTGAATCGGATGTTGGATCCCTCCAAAATCCGACCGGAGGGTGGGAATCCGGGTTACTCCAATTGAAAGGTCGGCTGGTTTTTCCATTATACCACAAACCTAAAGCGGTTGGAGATGACCCTCAACTTTCGCTGCCAGGTAACTTGATCGCCGGGCGATACTGTGAATACTTCGCGGGCCGTACTTCCTTGGGGGGGGCTTTTGGTTTTTCTTGCATTCGCGAACGGAGAAATTCCTTCAGGTGAAAAAGAACCTCCGGATATGCTTCCTTAGGATCGAAGTCGGGAACCGACTTGAAAAAATCCTTGAGTCGTTCCTTGATAAGTTTGGTGATGTCGGGTTCGTTCATGTTGACCGTAAGCTCTTGGAAATCTGGGATCAGAACCTTGAGGCTCCCCACGCCGATGGCACTCCGGATTGGGCTGAGAACCTCCGTCGGAAGCGCTTCGAGCAAGTCATTGCGTTCGCCCGGAGCCAGTTTGATGAGGGAGTCTGAGGCCGACAAGAAATCCTGGGCTCCGGCCGTATCAAACTGTCGTCGGCCAATCTGCCAGATTCCGGCGGAGGAATCAGGCGGCTCCTGACCTCGCAGACGGGGTTGATCGATCCGCTTCTGTTCGACAAACGTGTAAAAAACGGCTCGGGCGCGGAGCATGTTCCTCCCCCAGTATTTTTGGCTATATTCGGCCCACATGCCGTCGAAATCCTCGAAGCTTGTGCCACCGACGACTTTGACCACGAGGTTTTGCGGGACTTTCCCTTCCGCCATTGCAAGAATGCAACTCGAGATGGAAAGCCCGACAACATCTATAAGAGCAACGCTGGACGATGGTTGGTTATTCATTTGTCTTCTCCCATGAAAGCCAAGGATACAACCCAACAGGTTTTGCCACAAGTGCGGTAAATTTCGATTGTGCGATAGATTTCGATTCGTATCAACTCAATAATTCGCGGAGAAAACAAAGGGCTCATACCATAAATAAATTGTAACTTTGATTCCCTAATTTCGCTAGTGGTGAAGGGCCGATCGGCAAAAAAAAGCCGGCCACCATCCGTGGTGACCGGCAGTTAATTTGGGTTCGATGGGTATGACCTTCGCGCAATGTGACGACCCAAAGTGGCAGCGGCTTCCAGCCGCTGCAGCGGAGGCTCTCAAGCCTCCGCCACTTTTCGGGCATTCCAACACAGCCTGAGTTGTTAGCAACCTTAACATGCTTCAAAGGTCGCACCCTATGTCATTGCGAGGAGCGCAAGCGACGAAGCAATCTCGATCGAAAAGATTGCTTCGCTTCGCTCGCAATGACACGTTCTCATCTTTGGGGTGTCGCCACCATCTTGGCGAATACCTTTTTCCGGGAATG
>MNYA01000151.1 GCA_001872985.1 bacterium CG2_30_54_10
CCCCGGCTTTGCTTTTGAAACTGGGTTCCGGTTTTTAGAAGGCCACTTTCTGGTCTACGACCGGTACCAAGTCGGGGCCGGTCACGGTAAGATACCCTTCGGCTGCCCTGACGAGGGGCATCCGGACGGTGGCTTCACCTTGATCGTTGGTCTGGCCGGAAAACGCATTTTCAACATTCTCAGTGTAAACGCAAACACGGGCATTGGGAACGGACTTGCCTTCGGCATTGGTCACCACGATCTTTACCGCGACACCATTCTCTTCTTTGGCAGCTTCGGCTTTGGCAGTGACAGGAACCGGATCCTTGAACCGCACCTGCATGGTGCCGTCACCAAAGAGATGCCACTGTTCATACATCATAACGCCGCTTCCGGTAGGTTCGACACCGTAAACTTCGAGGCCTTTCATGATTCCGTTGAAGGCCAAGCCCCCGACGGTCTTATAGGTCTCATTGACGGTGTAGTTGGAGGCAATCTCGGCCTGAACGATGCAGGGAGGAACCCATTCCTGGTTGGTGCTGGCGCCGAAGATGGCGACGGCTCCGGCCGGTTTCTCGATATCACCGGCACGCAACCACGCTTCGCAGAAGCAGGTTTTTCCGACGAACTGACCGTTCACGCAAGCGACGCTCCAGATGACGGGCATTTTCCATCCGTTGGAAAGGGCCGCGCAGTCGGTGTTGCTGAAGTAGGTGGTTCCCCAGCTTGTCACGCTTCCGTGGCCAATGTAATTGATCAGGCTCCGTCCTTCGTTGAGGGCGTTGAAAACCATGGCCTTGGTTGCGCTGGGATCGTAGATTTTGTCAATCCTGGTAAACTTGGCGGCTTCGAGGGCAATGCGCAGCTCTTCGGCCCGAGCGAAATCGGTGGGATTTCCTTGGTTGCTGGCAATTCCAACACCTTTGCGGTACCAGGAGGCATCGGTTGTAGTGGGGAACTGCTCGTAGTTGACGAATTTGGCAACCTGGTAAGCTACCTCTTTGGCGGAGGAAGCGGAAAGGCGGCTGATGATGGCATCCGGCACATTGTCATCGCCGGCCAGCTTGGTGTAACAAGGATCGGAATCGGCACGCTCTTTGACACCCTTGAGGGTTGGAATCTGTTCGGCGTCGCCGACCAGCATGATATGGGTCAGCCCGCCCTTGTCATACTCCTTCTGGATGAAAGCTTTGATCTCATCAGCAGTTTTCCCAGCTTCGCTGGACTTGGCAACCGTAACGTTGAGCCCGGATTTTTTCTTCCAGGCAAGGAAAGGACCTACCGCATCAAGGAATTCGTCGTAGCAGATAACCAAGAGGCGGCCATTTTCCTCGAGGCGGGGAAGGCGCTTGGAAACTTGGTTGAAGTTGATGAACGCAGATTTGTAGATAGGTTCAAAGGCTTTGGTGATTCCCTTTGAACTGGCGGGATTGCGGCCATTGACGGCTCCGCTGATAGCAACGCTCATGTTCCGATAAACACGAAGTTGATTTTTGACAGGATTATATTGTACCGGCGTCACAACGAGGTTTACCCCACGAACATCGCGAAGAACGAAGGGTTCGCCCATTTTTACGAGATCGCTATCCGCGGGATACCATTTATCCTGGGAATACACATCGCCGAAGGTAAAGGGAACATCGGCGGGATCGATGCTGCGGCTGAAGTTCCCGCGGCTGGGGATGACGGTCGCATCCAGGTTGATTACCTGAGACTGTCCCTTAACGAGCTTGAAAAGAGGGGATTTCTGGGGGTCGATCATGACAAGAGCTGTCAAACGGGGAAGTTCAGGTGAACCCTTATCAAATGAAACACTGGTTCCAGGGATGGTGATGGAAACTACGGGGTTCCCCGAGACTTCGGATTTGACAAAGGAAACATCTTCGACCTTGACCTGCAAGGTGGTGTCGAAGCCCTTGGTTCCCTTAACGGTCATCCCTGTGGTGGCCCAGACAGAGGCACAACAGAGCGCTGCCAGAACGGTACAACAAAGCACGGCCCATTTTCTCACGCCATTTCTCCTGTAAAATAAAATTTGGTTTCCATTGGGACAATTATACAGATCCCGGAACGAACAGGCAACCGTACCCGAAAATTTTTTTTCAGTTACATGGGCTGGGAAGTGCGACGCCGTCGGTGACGGCGGCCGGGCGGTTTGGCAGGGGGTTGGGCCTTCTTCAAAACCCCAAGAAATTCTTCCCCCAGTAAAGCGGTTTGCCAATGACGCAGCTCAGCAATCTGTGACATTCCCTCAATCGTATTGGGTCTGCTGCACGCCAGTTCAAACATGACTCTGGAAGAAGCCAACATCGAGGGCGCAATGTGTAATCTGTCGGCAAAGTGGTCCCTCACTTCCCTTAAGGCATGACACAGTTCCGCCTCCCAGCACGTAAGGGTGGGAAACCTTTTCTCCGGTCTGGTTGATAACGGCCGCCTGACCGGGTCGCCTTCAATTCCACGTTTGATGGCCATTTGCAGTTCTTTTCCATGGCGCAGCAAAAACTCATGGCCAAGTTGCGATATCGTCGTCAGGCCCGCGAAAGACTTCGGGGCCTGCCTGGCAATATCGAGCAAAACCTGGTTGTTCACGACCATAAATGGAGCTCGATTGATCGACTTTGCGATTTGCTCGCGAAGGGTCCAAACTTCTTTGAGAATTGCCAAATTTCTTGGGGGCATTCTTGAAGCCCCTTTTATAATAAATTGGAAGGGATTTTTCTCAGGATCTACCGCGTGCCGAGCCTCCTTGGCAAGGATGGCGAACTCTTCCTCTGCCCATTCAAGCCGCCCGCACCGTCGAAGTTCTTCGGTCAAAAAATCTCGGAGGGGTACCAGACAAATCGCGTCAAGGAGCCCGTATCTTTTCATTCCGGGGGTAAGTGGCCGCCGCGACCAGTCGCATCGCTGGAGTTTTTTATCCAAAGAGAACCCCAAAAAGCGCTTTGCCAGTGGGCTCATTCCGAGTTCATCCAGCCCCGCCATTTCCGCGGCGAGGCGGGTGTCAAAAAGAGTTGGGATCTCGAGCCCCAGAAATTTGTGCAATTCCCGGGCATCATATTCTGAGCCATGGAAGACCCACTGACACGAGGATCTCTTCGGAAAATCCCGAAATGGGGAAAAATCATTCATCGCCTGGGGATCGATGATTGCCGCGCGATGGCGTGTAGAAACCTGGATCAGATTCACCGTTGCATGATATCTGAAAAATCCGGCAGACTCGGTATCGACACAAAAAACATCGGAATCCACAACGCTGTCAAGAAAACGGGCCAGATCTTTGGTCGTTTCAATCAGCGCCGCGGCTGCCAGGAGCGGCTCGGGGTCAAATAAAGCTAAAGGCGCAGAGGGAATAATCGAGGCTGTTTTTTCGGTTTTGTTCATTTTATTATTTGTGGGTCAGGTGGTAGCTTCCATCCCAGTTTTCGGGTGGGGGGTTTTCCTTGTACTCATAGCAGCGTTTGATGTAGGTTTTTGTTGGGCCGTCGTCCGGCCACCGGATCAGGACTTCCTCGAAAGCAGAAATGGCTTCCTCCCATTTGCGCTCAAGATGGAGGTTGATCCCTTTCATGTATTGTTCGTGCATTTCGATCAAGCCGGGAGGTTCCTTTCCGATTTCACATACCAGTTCGTGAACTTTCACCGGCTCCTTTTTCCCTTTGACGGCCAGGAAATCCAGAAATCGGGCGCGAACGCAACTTTTGGCTTTCTGGTATGTTGCATCACTCACCATGTATAACGTTCCATATTCCTTATTCGCTCCTTCGAGCCTGGATGCCAGATTGACTCCATCGCCAAGGCAAGTGAAGTTCATCTGAGCCTTCTGCGAACCAATGCAACCGACGACGACCTGGGCGGTGTTCATTCCGGCGCGGGCGTAAACCTTCGGCAAACCTCTTTTCGCCCAGTCAGTCTGGAGCTCCTTGATCTTGGCATTCATATCGATGGTGAAAAGGCACGCTCTAAGAGCATGGTCATCCTGTCTTTTCGGAAAATTCCAATAAGCCATAACAGCATCTCCAATGTATTTGTCGAGAGTTCCGCCGTGCTTGAAAAGAAGCTCGGTCATGGCCCCCAAATATTCATTCATCAAGACTACAAGGCCTTCAGGGGTCAGACCCTCAGAGATCGTGGTGAAACCCGCAACATCGGAAAAGAAAATGGTTAATTCGACTTTCTGCCCACCTGGTTTTACTTCGCCGGGATTGTCAGTCAAAAACTGCACAACATCCGGTGAAACAAATCGCCCGAACAATGCTTTGGTGCTCCGTGCACGGCTACGTTGTTTGAAATAATGCACGAGAGTCGCCAGCGCCCAGGTGGTTGGAAAACTGACCAAAAATGGGGAAAAATGAAACAATTGGCCCACAACAAAAGAGCGGTAGGCGAAAAAGAAAACCCCGACGGTCAGGCAAAGAGCGACTAAACCTCCAATTACCGGTGCAAGGGAATCGAGGATGACCCCCAATAAAAGAGTGGCAACGATGAGGAGCGCTACCGTCAAGAAAGTGTCAGGAGGCTTTACGAACGCTTGATTCATTATATCCAGAACAGCATTCGTATGTATCTCGATTCCCATCATCATCTTGGACTGCGCACGATACGGTGTAGGAGCGGAAAAAGGAGTAGGAAAATAATCGAAATCACTCAGCTCGAAGGGCCCGACCATACAGATCTTGTTTCCGTAATTTCCGTTGAATGATGCGGTTTTCATGTGGACTGACTTTGGATCGAGGTCGGGTTTCGAGGTTGGGATCCTTGCGGAAATATCCTCCAGAAGGGGGTTGTCAAAACATTGGTAGAAATCGGCAGCCGGAAATCTCGGTGCGGTCTTCGGAGCGATCGTGGTTCCAAGGAAATTCAGAAGCATTAGCCCACGGTTATCGGTTGGTATATGGATATCCAGCATTTGAAATCCGCCGGCATACTCGCCTGAGCGCACGAGCGGGGCAATCCGCGTCAGCTCTTTATCCATAGCTTCAACGTACGAACCGGAGGCGGTGCTCTTACCTTGACGGTCCAGGGCGCAGGCGGCAGTAACCAGGCTGAATGAAGGGGCCAGGGATCCGTCAGGGAGGGGCAGGAAAACCGGTATCCAGGAAACATAACCCTTGTTTCCGGAAATCACGTTTATGAACCCGATTCGGTATGGGCCTGTCGCGAAAACTGCTGCCGGGTAGGTTGGACGAAGCTCGATCACCGTGGAAGCAGCCATCCGCCTTCCTCCCTGCTCGTCGCGTTCCCCCTCGTTCGTATTGATCGTCAGCTCTTCTTCTTTAAGCGCCGCCGCAAGAATAATAGGGCAGCTCGCCACCCGAATCGCCTCCGCCAAAATAGCGTCATCACTCGGAGATTTCACCCCGTCGAGGAGGAAGTCAAATGCGACAACCGCAGCCGGGGGAATCGTAAAGGAATCGCGCCCTTTCCGATCGACAGTCACCGCCAGACGAATAAGGGCGAGCTCTTCCGGATGTTGATCGTCGGTCCAGAAAAAGGATACGTCGACTTCCATCGCGGCCCGCAAGAAATCGACGATGAACGATTGCCATTGATCCATCACTTTCGTAGCGAGGTTCACCTCTGTTTGAAGTCCGGCTGCGACTGACGCCGCCTGGCTTCCGTAATCGGAGAAAAGGCCCATAATCTCCTCAGCGGAGGGCCCATCAAGAGTGTTCCAAAGGTTTTTCTCCCCCACCCCGGTTGAGAACCTTTCAGCAAATACGAACGGAAGAACCCGTGGAGCATCTTCGGGGTTTTTGTATTTTGCCTTGCTCCCTCCGCGGACAAACAGGTTGTCCCAGTCCAGGAAGGTACATGCAAACCCGCCCTGGAATGGCACAGCACATCGTCCGAGTTTGAATTCAAGAAAGCAGCGCCGCCGGTTTTGCACTTTTGATGCGAATTTACCTTCCCTTTGCTGAGAAAGAAAACGGATCAAGGATGCGAATTCCGGTCGACCCGGGTTACGGCCGATCAGGTGGGACGTCTTCTCGTCTTTTCTGACTATAAGAACGTTTTGAATGGGGTGAAGAGAATTTTTCCTGCTATTATAGTCAAACTGAAAAACCAATGAATCGAGGAAATCATCGAGCCCGACGAAGACCCGATTCAGGAATAGCGGAATGACAAAAATCAAAACCACAAGGGCGAAAAGCAATCCGGCACGACTTCTTTTTTTCCCTTTCTGGTTGGGGGAAAAATCGGGGAAAATCGCCGATTTAATCCGGTTTATCAACTGGGAAAACGCCATTGTAGATCTATCCTGATAAATTTTTGCTACCGGTTTGTACGATAAATCCGGTAGTCAATTTCAGGAAAGATGTTATCACGCCACTCCACTTCGCTCAACCAGGTTTCGTCTATGCGTTCGGCAAGAATGTCTTGGTAGAGCCTTGTGAAACGCAAACAATGATCTTTTGTCCGTTTTACGGCGTAGGGAACCGTGGTTCCGGCCTTCATGATGAATGCCCAATCAGACGCCTGCATCAGCATGACCTCACGAGCAGCCTGGTTTAACGCCCTTAGCCGCTGACCTGAAGCCTCTGAGTATCTGTCTGCCAACTCGATCATCCGTTCGGCTGCCTTGTGCAGATGCCTGTAAACCCAGTCGTTGCTCTCTTGTAACCAAACTTCATTAAAGCCCTTGTCGCCCCACGAGGACATAGACGGCGTCGCCACCTGATTTATGGGTTGCCGTATCAGATAATTTGAAGGAGTGATCAATTCAAGAGTTTGGCTTCGGGTTACAACTTTCCGCAAAAGCAGGTTGATGAATGCGGTTCCCTCATACCACCAATGTCCGAGCAATTCGGCGTCGTAAGGGGAAACAATTAACGGAGGCCGGCCGTCCATATTGGGACTCAAACGATCGACCTGTTTTTCACGGCACCGAAGGAAGTGGCCGGCATGGGTTTCAGCCTTGGCCAAAGCAATCCGGTGATCGTATGGTTCCTTGCAATCGCAGTCGCGTGAGGTAATTCGATGGTATTTAATCCCGGTGTTCAACCGTGCGCCGGATTCATGAATGTAAGGCTTGATGTAATCAAGATCGAGATCGAACCCCACATCGCGGTAGAATTCCCTGTAATCAGAATCCCCGGGATAGCCTTCTTCGGATGACCAGACCTGCCTGCTGCTTTCGAGGTCCCGGGCAAAAACCGCCACGCCTGAGGGACAAAAAATCGGGGCGAAAACCCCGAACCGCGGTCGGGGATCGGCGTGAAGAACCCCATGTGCTTCCACAAAAAAGAATTTCAGGCCATGGTCGGCCAAAATAAGGTCGTCACCTGGATTGAAGGCGCATTCGGAGAGCCAGATACCTCGGGGGGGACGGCCGAGATGCTTTTCAAAGTCGCGGACTGCAAGTTCGATCTGTGCCCTGACGGCAGGGCGGAAGTTTTCCATGAGCGGAAGGTATGCATGTGTTGCGCAGCAGGTAATCAATTCAAGATTCCCGAGATCCTGGAACTTTTTGAAGGCGGAAACCAGATTCGATCCGTAGGTATGGAAAATCTCACGCGCCCTGTAAAATTTTTCGCGGTACATCTCCGCGGTTGGGTTGAACTGGGGCATCCAGCGGGTGCGATCGACTTCTTTTTCGGAAAGTTCGATCAGCAGCCCCAGGTGTTTTAAGTAGCGTTCCTGTAGGAGGGGGTCGGTAAGCATCCCGACCAGCGGTGGCGAAAGAGACATGGTTATTTGAAAGTTAACTTCATCGCGGATCATTCCATCGAAAGCGTCAATCAATGGAATGTAAGTTTCAGTAATCGCTTCGAAAAGCCATCGTTCTTCCATCATGTCTGCATGCTCCGGATGCCTCACGAAGGGAAGGTGGGCATGCAAAACCAGACACAAGAAACCTTTTTTCATGGAACCCTAGAAATCAGGCATCGCCTTTCTCTAACGAACAAATTAATTCCTTCAATTGCTCACCACTGCGCTCAATCTCGACGTACAAAAGCCCCAAAATTACAGGAACTTTTCCTGAATTCCAGGATCTTTAACAATCACAATTTTTCGATGATCAGCGTTCGACTTTCCCTGGGCTTCGGGTAACAAGGACTCGACGCAACTTCTCAATAGAGGGGGGCGCGTGCCCCCCTCTATTGAGAAGTTACGCGGAACGCCACAAAAAATCAGCGGGTTTCTTTTTTGATGACCGGGGTGATCACACGTTGTTTGTCACCATCAGAATTTACCGCCTGAATAGGGATTATCTGCTCGCCGTCCGGAAGGGCGAAACGCACGGAGAAGGTACCATCGGGGCGGAGTCTGGCTTCCTTGCCCTGGATCGTCAAGCGGGCATCTGGTTGGGTTGCGCCATAGACGACCAATTCAGTGTTAACGACCAACCAGAAATCATTGGCCTTCGTGGATTCCGATCTTTTCGCGGGGGAACTCAGCGAACTAACGCCGCCACCGGAAGCAGCTCCTTCCAGGAATTGGGCAGAAACAGCCCGGGGGCGCTCCCACGAAGTTTTTCCGGCCGATTGGCCCGCCCCCTTGGACGCATTGAAGACTTCGTTGAGCTTTTCATCGGCGGCCATCCACTTCTCGTCGACTCTATCGGAAAAAGTGGTACGCGGAGTCTGAAAAATATTACTGCGCGTGATGAGCGTGAAACTCCCATTTGGGGATATCACTCCAAGGTCGGCAACGAACCTTCGGTCAGGTCGGCCCAGATGAAGATACCAGGTTCTGGCATCGGGAAATATCCGGCAGTCGAAGAAGCTATTCGCATTCCCGCCATTGAAATCGACGGCGGTGACATCATTTATCCGAATGACGTAGCGGCAATGGGAAAGATTTTCTTCGCCAATGGATTTCAGAAGTTCAATCCTGGATTCTTCGCTGATATCCCAATAGGCGTGCGCCCAGTAGGGATCCCGAACCTGAACGACAATTCGTGTATCGCCGTAAGTTGTGGGAAGTTCTTGAGCTTGTTGGTCGGGCACAGGCGAAACGTAACCCTTTTTGATTTCACCCATCGGAGGCAATATCTTTTGCTTCGCAATTTTTTTTGGAGGTTCTCTGAAACTGGGATGCGGTTTTTTGCCCGCACGCGCCGATGTTTTGGCGGAGTCGGCAGACGGCTTCAGATCTGGTTTTGCATTTCCCCTGGCCTGAGGCTTTGAAATCCGGTCAATCATCTCCTGCTTTGAAAGGGAGTACCGGCCCTTGATATCCAGCTTTTTCGCAAGCTCATAAAGTTCGAGCCGGGTAAGTTTTCGAAGATCCTTTCCTTTGAACGCCGAAGTCATAACCACCTCCAAACTGCGGGCAATCGACCGAGGTACAATAGCGCAATTTAATGCGAGGAGTCAATACCTTACATCTCTCCTTTCGCGTATTTTTTTTCGAGAATAATTAATTACGGGAAAAGCCTCAACAGATCACGGTTTTGGTGTTATTTCAGGATTTTGGTTTCATCCTTGTTGAAAGCAATTTCTGATACTTGTCGGTCCCAACTTGGGGTAAGAGAGAAATGCCAATTTGTCAAAACCTCTGTT
>MNYA01000156.1 GCA_001872985.1 bacterium CG2_30_54_10
GAATACCTTTTTTCGGGAATGCACCCGAGAAATCTTGGTATCATCTCAATAAGTCGGGGGAAGAGCGAAGGCAGACCGGAGGGCGCAAAGCGCCCCCCTTTTTTGAGAAGTTACAAATCTTGTTTCCGTAGAAGGGAAGATCTCTCACATTCGTTCGAGATGACATTTTTACGATGGTTCATATTGCATTACCCCGAATTATTGAGTAGATACAACTGCGGCATGTGGCGTGTCGTTTCCGTCTTCAAAAGAATTTGAAATTGCCTCCCAGACCGATCGTTTTTACATAATAGTCGACGCTTCCCGAAACCAGAATCGGAAATTTCGCGGAGCGCACTATTGTAGAGGTTACACGCTGGGTTCCAAGGTTCAGGAAAAGCTCGAGATTCTGAGCTTTTTGGAGAATCATCAGTGATGCCCCCTCGTGGTAAGTATCAAGGCCGTTGTAAGCGTATAGCCCGTCAGAATCGACGGTGAGAATTCGCTCCCCGAATCTTCCCGTCAGAGTTACCGTAGCGTTGTGATCCTGAAGCGAGATTGCGCTCCAAAGGCTTGCCGGAGTGCGGGTTTCCGCACGTGCCGCGTCATTACCTTGAAGGAAACCCATATCGATACCAACCAAGCCGGTCCAGTTGGTGGCCAGCCTGTAATTCATCCCGACCGAGGCCTGAATCGAACTGAGCTCCGGGTAAAGGGAAGCGTCGAGTTCGGCATTCCAATGGCATTTTGGCCGTCCCTGGCGGTAGTATTTTCCGCCGATGATGAAGCCGTTGTCGGTCAGTATATCATTGTTTTGGAAGCTTAACCCGTGGATCTGCGCTCCGGCGCTTTCTCCAAGTCGGCGATATAGCCTGATCCCGTAAAGGTTCTCGCCGAAATCGAAGGCGTCTTTGGAAGCATTGGTCGAGGTGTTGGTGTAGGAAAACGTGCAATGAGCCTTTTCCCCGGCGTAATCGACCATGGCAGTCTGGAGATCGCGAGTGTCCTGGTAATCACCGTAATCGAGCCGAGTGAAGATGTAGAACGCCCCCCATGTGCGGTAGTTTCCGCAAGCCCGCCAGCCTTCCATGACTTCGGGGCGATGGGGGAACCTCTTCATCAGAATCTGAAAATGTCGTTGTGCGGCGGCGGGATTCCGCGAGTAGACAAGCGCCCACCCGAGACTGACCTGCATCGCCACGGAATCGGGGTATCGCCGATAGATCGAGATGGCAGAAAGATAATTTTTGTTTTCAAAATAATATTGAGCTCGGACTGCGTCAATATCGGCATCGGGAAATGTTGAGCCGGCCGACATCCGGCCGAGCATGGCAAGACCACGTTTTGGGTCTCCGCCTTCGACGTAGGCTTTGGCGGCATTGAGTCTGTTGTTACGGACATCGTGGCGAGCGCGGACTTCCTTTTCATAGAATTTTCCCAAGGCACGCAGAGTACGTTCAGCCTCGTCTTTGTTCCCTTTGGCGCGATGAAGGCGGGCCCAATACCATTCAAGATCCGGACCGGGATTTTTGCCCTGAAGGTAGTTCAGAAGACCTTCCGCCGGTTGGGTCTGGTTGTCGAGCAAGAGACAGTCGATCGCCCACATTGTCGCAAAATGTGGGGAGGTGGATACCTTGGCTGCCTGAAGGTAATAATTGGCGGCGGTTCGATAGCTTTTGGCCAGCTTGTAAAGATATCCGGCCCGAATGAGTGAGTAATAATCAGGCTTTGAAGAAAGGCTGCATGCAAAAGTCCGCGCGGACTCGGCATACTCCCAATTCTCCTCGTTGAGCGCGGCGAGTTGGCGGTAGATATCGATTTTGGCCGGCTGGGCTTTCGTCCACAGGATTTTTTCTGAGAGGCGTTGAATTTCGGCTTTGTTCACCTCGAAGAGAGCGTTCCGCAGATCCATATTGTCGGGAAAAGCCGCTTTTGCCCTGCGAAGCAAGGGGGCTGCCTGGGCGCTTTTGCCCTGTTTCCAATAACAAAGACCGGCTCCGAGGGCGGCGGCGGGATCCAGGGCTGATCCCGGAAGGAAGCAGCTTAACGCCCTTTCATAGCGGCCTCTGTTCAGAAGCGTGTTCCCTGTGGACAAAAGGGCTGAAGGATCGGTGGGAAGATCCATCGGTGCAGCCGTTTCCTTCGAATCGGAGATTTTTTTGGATTCAGTTTCAGGGCTTTCCTCTGCGTGACACTGGTTTGGGATTGCAATGAACAGCAGAACGCCGACCAAAGCCGTGATTCTGACCGCCTTGATACGAAAATATTTGAAATCATGGATCATTTCTTTACATTACGTATCGGAAAATTTCCGCTCCGAAAGAACCCCCTCATTTGTTTGTTTGTGGTATTCTTCCAAATGATAAGGCGGTGATTGGTGTTAGCCCCTGACCTTCTAATGATCTGTGCTGACAAGGAGCGACCAGTTCGAGAGGTTCGCGAAGGAACTCCGCTGGTGGGCGCCATCGGCTGGGGAGAGGTTGGCCCTGAGAAGGTTTCCGATGTGATGGTCAGTTACGACCACAAGGGGCCTCTGCTCACTCTGACGGCTTCGCGTGGGGCTGTTTTGCGGTGCAGCCCCGACCATCAGTGCTTCGGTCGATTGAATCCGCTTTACCGTCATCATTATCTTTACCTGATGGAGCGTTCTTCGCTTGGGTTCCGTGTCGGGCTTTCGAGCGATCTCAACCGGGACATCTTCGCCATGCAGAATCTCAAGCTTGACCTGTTCAACCAGCAGGAAATAACGGATCGCCTCTGGCTGATCGAGGCCACCGACAGCTTGGTTCGGGCTTCCTTTCTGGAAAAGCTGTGCGTCTTCAAATACGGCCTTCCCAACGTTCCATTTTCGGGGCGTCATGTCGAATCCGATCTCCCTGACGAACTGATACTCGAACTGTTCAACCAGATCGACACCCCCTCGCGGGCGCACCAGATGCTGATGGACTGGTATATGTTCGAGGAGTTTCCTCACATCACCCTCAGATTGTCGAAGGCCCAACCCGGCGCCAGCAGCGCCATCCAGTTTGTGATTTTTGGAGGCACGGAGAAAAACCGGACGAAAACCAACTACGCCCATCTGATACGTATAGACAGCGCGGTTGAACTGAAACGAGCGGAGCATCAGCAGTTCAAACGCCGCATGGGAAGCCAGGGAATGTGGAATCTGGAGGTTACCCGCGACGAGCTCGAGGAAGCCCAGTTGTTCGTGAAAACCTTGTCATGTCTTGATAATCTCGAGGTCGTCCGGAAGATTCAACTTTCCAAAAAGGCGGCTTTCTACATTCTTCCCGCCTCGCATCTTAAGGTCGGTATGAACGTTCCCATACTGGGAAACCACGGTATCGAAGAAGATGTGATTGTTTCGATATCAGTCGAAGACTATCAGGGGCCGCTTTACGATTTCAGGTTGGCCGGCCTGTGCAACTACAATGTTGGGCAGTGGATACTGATGGCATTCATGGGTGGATCTTCGAGATCGCCACGGAGACCCGATGAACCACGCATTTGAGCGGGCGCTTGCCGGTTTGAACCCCCGCCAACGCGAGGCAGTCGGCCTCACGACCGGTCCCATTCTTGTAATCGCCGGAGCCGGCTCCGGAAAGACCCGGATGCTGACGGTTCGCATTGCCTGGCTTGTCGAGCGGGAAGGAGTGCTTCCCTCAAACATTCTGGCGGTGACTTTCACGAACAAGGCGGCGCGTGAAATGCGAGAACGCGTTCTTCAACTGATCCCAGGGTCAGGTTCAGATGTCACGCTCTCGACATTCCATTCTTTCTGTTGCGGTCTCCTTCGACGGTGGTCGGCCCATGCCGGGTTTCCCGATGGTTTCACGATTTTCGATGAAGATGATTCTGAGAAGCTCATGAAAAGCGCGATCACCGAACTCCACCTCGATCTGAAGGATTTCGCTCCGAAAAAGATGCTGAGCCTGATTTCGCAGGCGAAAAATGACCTTGTTGAGCCTGCGGACTTCAAGCCGGTGCATTTGCACTCTGACACGCTTATCGAGATCTACCGGAAATACCAGGCCAAGCTCACTGAAAACCGTGCGCTTGATTTCGACGATCTGTTGATGCTTTGCTGGAAGCTTCTCTCAACCCATCCCGACCTTCTCGAAAAATTCCACAAACGGTATACATACTTTTTGGTAGACGAATATCAGGACACCAATCATGCCCAATACCGCCTGCTGAAGCTCTTCGCCCAGAACACCGGAAACCTCTGTGTCGTGGGGGACGAGGACCAATCGATATACAGTTGGCGCGGCGCCACAATCCGCAATATCCAGGAGTTCGAGAAGGATTTCCCCGGCACGCGGCTTGTATGCCTCGATCAGAATTACCGATCCACGCAGAGAATCCTTGATGCCGCCGGAGCTCTCATTTCTCACAACGTTCGCACCCACGTGAAGAATCTTTGGACCGACACTCAGGGCGGAGAGCCGCTTTCATTCAATCACGCATCGGACGACCGTGAAGAAGCTGACTGGGTCGTCGGGCAAATCCGCGCCATGGCCGACCGGGGCGCCGGCTTGCGTAATTTCGCCGTGCTTTTCCGCATGAACAGCCTGAGCCGGTCGATTGAACAGTCCCTGACCCGGTTTGGAATTCCCTACGAAGTGACCGGTGGAACCAAGTTCTTCCATCGGCGCGAGGTGAAGGACGTCCTGGGGTATCTTCGAGTTATCGCAAACCCCCACGATTCGGTTTCCCTTGCTCGTATCATCAATACTCCAAGACGCGGAATCGGAAAGACCCTTCTCGCGAAGATGGAGGCGGAAGGCCCACTTTGGGAAAGCATTGTGGAACATGCCAAGGCCGGCACGAAAGGGAAGATTGCACAGTTTCACGACATGATTGCTGAATGGCGGGATCGATCGCCCGATGAAAGCCTGTTCGCTCTGGTAAAATCGATCCTCGATAAAACGGAGTATCTCAATTATCTTTCCGATACCGATCCTGACACCGCCGAGGAGCGGCGAGGAAACATCGACAGCCTTGTTTCCGACATTCGTTACCAGGAGGAAGCAGATCCGGAACTGGGTTTGCGGGGCTATCTCGAAAAGGTCTCGCTTCAATCTGATGTTGATGATCTCGATGAGAACACCGACCGGGTACATCTTCTCACTCTTCACAACGCCAAGGGACTCGAATTCCCGGTCGTTTTCATGATCGCCATGGAAGAAGGGATCTTTCCCCACTATTCCGCCCATGCCGAACCGTCAGAGCTCGAGGAAGAGCGTCGGTTGGCCTACGTTGGAATGACCAGAGCCCGTGAACGCTTGTTGCTGTCGGCCGCCCGCAGAAGGATGGTCTTCGGCACATGGAAACCCGGCATCATTTCAAGATTTCTGACCGAGATTCCGAGGTCGGTCTTCGAGGGAACCCCTTCCACCCATTCCGCCCCTTCCAACCCATCAATCCGGTCTGAAAATTATTCGACGCTCGAAGCCGTTCCTGTGAGGCAGACCTTGTTCGAGGGTTCAACATGGGTTCAGGGGTCGCGTTCCAGCCGCTCTGACCGTGATTCTGTGCCAGCGAGCATGGGGAATATCCATCCGGGGACGGAAGTTTTTCACCCGGTCTTCCTCCATGGGAAGGTGCTTGCAACGGAAGGGGAAAGCCTCGGAGACTTCCGATTAACCATTTTTTTCAAAAAAGTTGGAAAAAAGACCTTGCTTTTGCAATACGCCAATCTTAAAGTGATACAAACCAAATCTTCTGGAGGTTGAGTCATGTTCAGGTTGCTTCGGTTTATCTGGAAGTTGTTCGTTCTTGCCAGTGTGTTCGGCATCGGCTACATCATCGGGCGCGAGCACAGCTTTGAAGAAGAGGAAGATTGGGACAACGACGAGGATGCCGGAACTGAGGCTTCCGCATCTGGTGGCGCCAAATCGGCTGAGGCAAAGCCGGCCGAGGCAAAGTCGGCTGAGGCAAAGCCGGCTGAGGCAAAGTCGGCTGAGGCGAAGTCGGGTGTTCCTACCGCGGGTGATACGAAGGTCGAGTTCACCTACTCCGACCCCAAGGCCACTGCTGTCGCGGTAGTGGGCGATTTCAACGATTGGAGCAAGGATAGGACGCCCCTCATGCTGGATTCAGGCGTCTGGAAGGTCAGCATCAGCTTGAAACCCGGTCGCCACGAGTACAAGTTCGTGATCAACAACACTGACTGGATCACTGATCCCAAGGGCCCGGAAACGGTTGCCGACAAATACGGCGGGCGCTCTTCGGTCATCGTGGTTCATTGATTCCCCAGACACCGCCGGGCTTTCTGAGCGATCTGCCCGGCGTGTTTTCGTATTTCCGGAAAAAAAGGCACCGTGGTCAAACGCGTATTTCTTGAAGGGGTCATCGATCGGGAAAGTCTCAAGCGTTTTCTGAAGCGTTTTCAGCAACTCACCGGGCTTTCACTTGTTCCGTTCAACGAACGGGGCGAAGCTGTTGTCGGCGATCCGGGGCCCATTCTCGGCGATTTGACCGAGGCATCCGAGATTGCCCGGTTCCCCGACCGGCAGCATTTTTCCAGGCTTGACGGCGCCAGTCTCCGGATTTTGAAGCTCGAATTGCGCGGAGTCATTTACGGGGCAATTCTTATTGGCCCATATATCGGCGCCACTGACAATTACACCGGTTCGCTTCCCCTTCCCGCGCTCAATCAAGATCAGGTTGAAGCGGCAGCCGAAATGGTCGAGGAGTTCTTCCTCCATCAGGTCGAGATTGTTGCCGAACGCCAAGATCTAAGGCAGAAGGAAAAAATTCTTTCGGTTCTTGAAGAAGCCTCGAACATTATGAACTCCAGCCTTGATTTCCAGAACCTTCTTGAATTCCTGATGGACATCGCCATCGACATTACTGGAGCCACCTGCGGCGCTCTGCTCCTGAAAAAGGGCAAAAAACGGTATCTTGAGGTCGCAACCGCACGAGGTAAATACCCCCAGGAAGTGAAGAAAATTCGTGTTCCGATCGGAAAGGGGGTTACTGGTTGGGTCGCCCGCAATCGTGAACCCCTGATCGTTCCCAACGTTTTGCTCGAGCCTCGATACATCGAGACTCCCGAAACCATTTATTCCGAAATGGCGGTTCCGCTTCTGGTCGGTGAAAAAGTTTTAGGGGTGATCGCGGTCGATTCGTCCGAGATCAACGCCTTCTCGAAAGAAGACTGCACTACGCTGAGCACCCTCGCCTCAATGGTTACAAAGGTTCTCGAAAATGCCCGGCTGCTTTCCGAATCGACCCAGAAGATCCACGAGATGACCAAGCTTTTTTCGATCTCTGAAAAAGTGGCCGATACGCAGATCGAGCTTTCCGCCCTTGATGGTGTTCTTGAAGATGCGATGGGAGCCGTAGGTTGCAAGGGCATGGCTTTGATGTTCTACAACAGCGATCGAGAGGATCTGTGCATGGTCGCGAGCAAAGGCTTGCCGGTAGAACTCGAACATATGCGCCTCCCAATGGGCAAAGGCGTCCACGGATGGGTTGCCCGGGAACGCAAGCCGCTCCTGGTCACCGATGCAGCGCAGGATCTGGTGGTCACCCGACACTCGTTCCTCGATCAGTTCTCCCGCTCCTTCCTCGTAATTCCCCTGATGACTCCTGAGCGCTTGGTTGGTGTTCTTGGAGCCTACCAGAAGATCGACAACTCGGTCTTCCTCGATGCCGATCAACAACTTTTGAGCACGATCGGACGCCTTCTCACCTCCTTTTTCGAGAATCGCCGCTTGATTGAAGATTCCCGGCGCAAGCTCGAGTATTTTTCGACCTTGTACAAAGTCAGTTCTTCGGTATCACGCACATTGAACATCACCCGTCTATTCGGAATGATCCTGCAACAGGTACAAGATGTCATGGATGTCGAAAACTGCTCGCTGATGATGCTTGACCCGCTGAAAAAGCAGCTTTCCCTTGATGCCGCCATCGGGCTTCCGAAAGAAATGGTTGGGAAGGTGCGCGTTCATATCGGCGAAGGAATCGCGGGTTGGGTCGCCCAGAACAAGCAACCCGTTTTTCTCAAAGATATTTCAAAGGATGAACGGTTCTCCAACCGAAACGCCCGCATGGACTACAAAACCCGCTCGGTTTTGTCCGTGCCCATAATTCACAACAAGATCCTGCTCGGAGTCCTCAACGTCAACAACAAGCGATCCGGTCATGCGTTCAGCGAAGATGACCTGAACTTGCTTCTCGGTATTTCCGGCCAGATATCCCAGGCTCTCGCGAATGCCAATCTCCACGACAAAACCGAACAGCAGGTCGCCGAACTCAGCCTGATCCAGGAACTCGGAAAGGCGATCAACTCATCACTTGACCTTGACTCGGTTCTTAATTATTTCATCGACATGACCTCACGGATTCTCGAAGCCGATCGCTCGACCCTGATGCTTTATGACGAAGCCCACGGTGACCTTTACGTCCAGGTTTCGCGGGGTTTCGATGATAAGCGGGTCCGCGACCTCAGGTTTAAGGTCGGCGAAGGAATCGCCGGACGGGCCGCCCAACTGAAAAAACCCATCAGGGTCGAGCATACCCTTCAGGAGCAGACCTACAAACGTGTTCCGATCCTCGAGACTGAGAGAGCCTCCACGTTGATCTCCGCCCCGCTTTTGAACAAGGACAACCTCGTGGGAGTGATCAATTGCGAGCGCGAGCTTTCCAAAAAAGGCCCGTTTACTCCGGAGAATCTCGATCTTCTTGACACCCTTGGCTCGCAAGCATCGGTTGCGATAGAAAATGCCAGGTTGTACAACAACCTGCTGAATTATTACTTTGAGACGATTCAGGCCCTCGCGGCGGCCATTGACGCGAAAGATAGCTACACACACGGACATTCGCGGCGGGTCACCGATTTAAGTCTCGGGATCGCCCAGGTTATGGGCATGAACCGAAGCGAAATCAACACGATCCGGCATGCTGCGCTTTTGCATGATGTTGGTAAGATTGGTGTCAGCGAGCAGATCCTTTTGAAGCCGGGGCGACTGACGGACGAGGAGTTCGAAGCGATCAAGGCGCACCCCCACATCGGGGCCGGAATCCTGAACTCGATCGAGTTTCTCAAAGATGTCTGCCTGATCATCGAGCATCACCATGAGCGCTACGACGGCCGGGGTTATCCGGCGAGCCTCAAGGGCGATGAGATCCCGATGGGCGCCCGAATCATCATGGTTGCCGACTCATTCGACGCAATTACATCATGCAGACCCTACCGGAAGCCGTTGTCTTTCGCCGAGGCTTCCAACGAGATCCTCCGCTGCTCGGGAAGCCAGTTCGACCCCAAAATCGTCGAGAACTTCCTGAAGCTTCGCGATAGCTCGTTCTGTCCCGACTGGCTGAAAAGCGAGTCTCTTGAAGACACCCCCCCACCCCGGCGGCTCTGACAGTCAACCTC
>MNYA01000169.1 GCA_001872985.1 bacterium CG2_30_54_10
CCGGGGCGCGGGGGTCCCAGGAAGAAAGCAAAGATCGACAGTCAGTCGAGTATGGGTGGCGGTCGCGAGGTTGCCTCCAGCACTTGGATGGTAACATTGACAGATCGTGCGCGAAAAATTCCTTGAATTCTTTACCAGACCGAAATCTAACTGCGGCGTTGTTTTTTTTGCTTATTCCCTTTCTCCTCGGCTATCTTGGCCGGTTTCGGGCCCCTCGCCAGTGTTTCAGCTTTCGCCGGGGTCAGCATTCTCGCCAGAGTGTTCGGGGTTCACGGTCTCCGGGGGATCCTCCTCCTCGCCATCCTGGTCGGAGGTATCTTCGGAACTGTCGCCAAAATCAACTTCAACCGTGGCGTTGAGATCCCCTTTGGAAACACGATCTATGGCGGATTCGACCTTCCCGATTTCGTTGCGGAATTTGTCGATTTTCTCCCGTTTTGCTGCGATGGTCTTTTCGCCGGCATCCTCTTTGCGTTTATATCTTCGATCGCTGGAGGAGCCAAACAGGCGATGGTTCTTCTTTTTTTCCTCTTCCAGGCTTTTGACTTCTTCTTCAAGGGTTGAGATCCGACCATTAAGATCTTCTTTGGTCTTGGTCAATTGGGAAACCTTCTCCTCCTGTTGGGCTGCGAAAGTGGCGGCGGTGCTGCTCGCGTTTTTCTTCTCAGGGTCGGCGGCGGAGGAACCCTGATCCTGGGCCGATCCGTCTGGGGACGAAGACTGCTTGCTGGAAACCCCGAGATGGGTTTTGCAGGAATCGATGAGACCGTTGAGACGGGATTTTCCAGCTTCGTCGGTCGTGTGGGAAAGAGCCTTGGAATAGTACTCCATGGCAGTGGCAAAATCTGAATCGCAGGAGGAAGAAACAAAGCCCATCCCCTCAAGGCTTGTGGGATCATCAGGACGCTCTGTAAGCTTCTTCTGATATCGTTCGTGCAGCAGCCGGCTGAGCCCATTGTCGTTCTCGCTCAGAACTGTCGCATCAAGTCGGATGGCCTGCTCGAAACTACGGGCGGCCTGCTCCAAATTGCCGGTTTTCTGAAATTTCAACGCCATCTGGTACAGTCTGCCCGCCTCAGGCGTCAAAGCACTTGCAGCTTTCCCCTGGAAAAGCCCCGTCAATACCGAGAAAAAAAAGATGAATGCCATAGCAACAGAACCCGAACCTGAATTCCAAACTCTATCGTTCAAGGTTTTCACCTCATTAATGATTTTGGTCGACTTTCATCCAAGGATACCCTCTTTTCCGCTGAACCGTGGGGGTTAATTTGTTGTGATCCTTTTTTTTCCATTTGGGATTTATCCGATATCCACACAGCCAATTCGTAAACCGGTCGTGTGTTCTTGGGCTTTCGCTTTCCGATCGACCGGGCTGACGGCTGGCTGGCCTTTGTCATCGCGGATCACCTTGCCTGCAAGGATTTCGGGGTCGTGGGTAAAGAAGACCGACCCACCCGCGCAGGCAAGGGTTTCGAGCAGCGCCCTTTTTTCGTCGATCAGTAGCTCCGGGAAACGGTCGTAACCCATTGTTATCGCTGCGCGAACCCAGGGTAATGCGGGAATCAGGTCTGCAACGAATGCCAGCGGCCCTCCTGGAAGTTCGATGGTCGAGATCATAAGCCCGGGAGTATGGCCATCGGAGAAGGAGAATGTCACCAGCGGCGCAAGTTCATGCTTTTTCCCGTCATCGATCAGTGTAAGCCTTCCTGATGCTGCCAAAAGCTCGTTGATCGCGGGAATGAACGAGGCCTTATCGCGAAAGTGCGGGTTCTGCGCTCGTTGCCAATGTTTCCGGCCGAGGAGGAATTTTGCCTTGGGAAAAAGCAGGCGGGGTTTTCCATCGACGACCTCAATGACTCCGCCGGCGTGGTCGAAATGCATGTGGGAAAGAACGACCACGTCGATGTCGGCGTCGGAAACCCCGACCTTCCGCAGGTTTTCGAGAAGCGCATGCTCGCGCGGGCTGACACCGTAACGTTCCTTCAATTTGTCCTCGAAAAAGGATCCGATTCCGGTCTCGAAGAGGATGTTCCGGCCGTCGTCGGTCTCGAAAAGCAGGCCCCGACATGCGAGGGTGATCCGGTTCAGATCGTCGGGAGGCGACCATTTTTTCCAGACTTCGCGCGGGGCGTTGCCATACATTGCCCCGCCATCCAGCTTCTGAATATTTCCTTCGATCGCGAAAAGTTTCATTAAATGCCTCGGAGGTATCGCAAAAAGTCAGAAGTTCTAACTCAGAACCCCGCTTCAGAGTGAACGCCGGAATTGGCCGCCGACCTCGTAGAGGGCGTGTGTGATCTGGCCGAGGGTGCAGTGGCGGGTCGCGGTCAACAGTTCGGCGAAGATGTTTCCGTTGGAGAGGACGACCTCCTTGAGCCGCTGAAGAACTCCAGGAGCTTCTTTTGCATTGTAAGCCCGAAACGTCGCAAGCCGTGAGATCTGTTGGTTTTTTTCTTCATAGGTCGCACGCGCGAGAGCGATTGTGACGGTTTTGGACTGATCGTCCTGATGTGGGTTCAAATAAGTGTTGACGCCTATCAGAGGAAGCTCGCCGGAGTGTTTGAGCATCTCGTAATGCATGCTTTCGTCCTGGATTTTTTCGCGCTGGTATTGGGTTTCCATGGCGCCGAGAACCCCGCCGCGGGAAGAGATCCGGTCGAACTCCTCGAGGACGGCGGACTCAACATGTTCGGTGAGATACTCAATGAAATAGGAGCCCTGAAGCGGGTTTTCGTTCTTCGTGAGGCCGTATTCCCGATTCAGGATCATTTGTATCGCCATGCTTCGGCGAACGCTTTCCTCGGTCGGGGTAGTCAGCGCTTCGTCGTAGGCGTTGGTGTGAAGAGAGTTGGCGTTGTCGCAAATTGCCAGAAACGCCTGAAGAGTTGTGCGGATGTCATTGAAGTTGATTTCCTGGGCGTGCAGCGACCGGCCGCTGGTCTGGCAGTGATATTTCAGCTTTTGAGAGCGGTCGTTTGCCTTGTAGACCTGCTTCATTGCAATGGCCCAGATTCGGCGGGCGACGCGGCCGATGACGGCATACTCAGCATCCATGCCATTGCTGAAAAAATACGACAGGTTGGGAGCGAAATCATCGATCTGCAGGCCGCGGTTCAGGTAGTATTCGACGAACGAGAACCCGTTGGCGAGAGTGAACGCGAGCTGCGAGATCGGGTTGGCGCCTGCTTCGGCAATGTGATAACCGGAGATGCTCACCGAGTAATAGTTTTTCACGTGGTTCTTGATGAAAAACTCCTGGATATCGCCCATCATTTTCAGCGCAAACTCGGTCGAAAAAATGCACGTGTTCTGGCCCTGATCTTCTTTAAGGATATCGGCTTGGACGGTTCCGCGGACAGTTTGGAAGGTTCCGGCGCGAACTTTTTCTTCCTCGGCCGGGGTAAGGGGGGAACCCTTTTTGCGGGCGGCGAGTTCGAGCTGCTGGTCGACCGCCGTGTTGAAGAAGAAGGCCAGCATTATCGGCCCGGGGCCGTTAATGGTCATGCTCACGCTGGTGTTCGATTCGCAGAGGTCGAAGCCGTCATAGAGAAGTTTCATATCGTCGAGAGTAGCGATGCTGACCCCGCTTTCGCCGATTTTCCCGAAAATGTCAGGACGTTTTTCGGGGTCTTCGCCGTATAGGGAGACGCTGTCAAATGCGGTTGAAAGGCGTTTCGCCGGGTCATTTTCGGTCAGGAACCTGAACCTGCGGTTGGTTCGGCCGGGGCCCCCTTCGCCAGCGAACTGGCGCTTGGGATCTTCATCTGAGCGTTTGAAGGGAAAGACGCCGGCAGTGAAAGGGAATGCGCCCGGAACGTTTTCGGCGCGAAGAAAACGGACAACCTCGCCGAGATTTTCGGTCTGAGGCAGACAGACTCTCGGAATCTTGCTTCCGGAGAGGGAAATCGTATGCGTCGGAACCTTGAATACCTTTCCTCGGACTGTGTAGGAATAAGTGTCGCCCGAATAGGATGCTCTGAGGTTCGTCCAGCGTTCGAGCTCGGATTGGAGCTTTGGAGGAATTTTTCCCCACAGCTCCTGATGCAGGGCTTTCAGCTCATCGCGCGATGTTTCGGTGTTGGTGATGGCCATCACGCGGTCGACGGCCTGGGCGTTGGCGGCGGTTTCCGCGAGGGTGGCGGTTTCCTTGTGATACGCGCGGACCGAGGCCGCGATCTCGGAAAGGTAATGCGTGCGGTTTTGGGGAATGATCGGGGCTATGAAGCTTGATTGCTGTGCGATCGGGAGGTCGAGTTTGGGGGGCCACATCGATTTTCCGGTTCGGCGGTCGAGGAATTCGAGAACCTTTCGGTAAAGGCAATTTACCCCGTCATCGTTGAATTTGGCGGCGATTGTACCGAAGACCGGATAGTGCGAATCGGGGTGGTGCTGGCCGGCGTGCCGGGTGCGCCGCAATTGGCGAACCACGTCGCGCCATGCATCCTCGGCGCCGCGTCGGTCGAATTTGTTGATCGCTATCAGGTCTGCGTAATCGAGCATGTCGATCTTCTCGAGTTGCATCGGTGCCCCGTATTCGGATGTCATGACATATAACGCCACGTCGCAGATGGAGAGTATCCCTGTGTTGCCCTGGCCGATTCCGCTGGTCTCCACGATGATCAGATCGAACCCTGAACTTCGGGCGAGGTTGACGCCATCGGAGACGACAGTTGCAAGCTCGCTTTGGCTTCCTCGTGTCGCGAAGCTACGCATGAAAACATTCGGATGGTGGATCGCGTTCATCCGGATGCGGTCACCGAGCAGAGCTCCCCCCGTCTTTCGCTTCGACGGATCGACGCTGAACACGCAGTAATGCCGATCCGGGTATTCGTGCAACAACCGTCGTACCAGCTCGTCGGTAAGGCTGCTCTTTCCAGCTCCGCCCGGCCCTGTAATGCCCAGAACCAGCGGTGGTTCAGCTTTGTGACTGGCGCCGTTTTCTTTGAGGGTGCCGCCGGTCCGTCGGCCTCGGTCGACCTCTTTCTGTATCGAGGCCGGGAGCCGCAGGGAATCGATTTCAAGAACAGTCAGCGCCCTGGCGAAGCGTGTAGCCTCGCCGCATTTGATGGGGGCGTTGCCAAGGGCTTTGGGCCATTCGGCCAGCGAGCAATCGGCTTTCTGAAGCATGTCGGAAACCATGCCTAGAAGCCCCATTTTCCGACCATCTTCGGGCGAATAGAGATGCGTGATTCCATTTTTGTGTAGTTCGGCCGCTTCTTGCGGAAGAATGACGCCGCCGCCGCCGCCGAAGATTTTGATGTGGGGGCAACCCCGTTCATCAAGGCTCTGGCGAAGATAGCGGAAAAATTCCATGTGGCCGCCCTGATACGAACTGACCGAAACCGCCTGGACGTCCTCCTGGATGGCGGCATCGACGATCTCGCCGACACTTCGGTTGTGGCCGAGGTGGATGATCTCAGCTCCCTGTTGTTGCAGAAGTCGGCGCATGAGGTTGATCGCGGCATCGTGCCCGTCGAATAGCGCTGTTGCGGTCACCATGCGGATTTTGTTCTTGGGTCGATAGCAGGTGGTTTCTTCCATCGGATGCTCCTTGCTGGTGGAACGCTGAATTCGCGGAGGCCCCTGGGACGGTCGAGGCGCCCGGGTTTGTCCCCGTTTCAGCGGGGCCGAAGACCGGACTTTCCCCACCGGAGGGCGATCAGGCCGTAGGTCAGGCCGCCCCCGAAGCCCACGAGCAGAACCAGATCATTTTCCTTGATGCGGCCCTCTTGAAGGGCTTCGTGGGTGCAGATGGGAATGGTTCCAGCCACTGTGTTC
The DNA here is from genome assembly GCA_001872985.1 of bacterium CG2_30_54_10. GTDB lineage: Bacteria > Muiribacteriota > Ozemobacteria > Ozemobacterales > Ozemobacteraceae > CG2-30-54-10. The sequence continues at coordinate 5,779 of MNYA01000169.1, forward strand.
CCGTATTTTCCGAGGTTAACGAAGAATTTTTCGATGGGGCAGTTCAGGCGTTTGGCGGCGTATTCGATGATCCGGATGTTGGCCTGATGAGGGATGATCAACGAAATGTCATCGAGCTTGAGGCTATTTCGGGTCAGGACTTCCTCGATCAGTTCGCCAACTATCTTCGTCGAGAACTTGAAGACTTCTTTCCCGTTGATCTTCACGAAATGCTGACGGTTTCTGACTGTTTCCTCGCTTGTCGGCAGCTCGGTCCCGCCGGCGGGGATGAGGATATTCCCCGCTCCGGAGCCGTCCGCTCCAAGGATGAAGTCGAAAATGCCTTCTTTATCATCCGACGCCGGGCCCAGAACGTAAGCGCCCGCGCCGTCGCCGAAGAGGACGCATGTGTTTCGATCGGTGAAGTCGATTACTTTGGATAGGATGTCGGCCCCGATGACGAGAACGTAGTCATAGGTGCCGGCAGCGATGAGATGGGCTCCGATCGTCGTTGCATAAATGAAGCCGGAACAAGCTGCCTCAAGGTCGAAAGCCGCGGCCTTCTTGCATCCGAGTTTGTCTTGGATGATGCAGGCTGTCGGCGAGATTGGGCGGTCGGGAGTGAAAGTCGCGAGGATGATCGCGCCGATTTTTTCAACGGGGATACCCGAGTTTTGGATGGCCATTCTGGCGGCCGGAATGGCAATGTCGGATAGCTTCTGATTAGGTTCCACGATCCGTCGCTCGTGGATCCCGGAACGGGTGACGATCCATTCGTCGGTGGTGTCGACCATCTTTTCGAGGTCATGGTTGGTGAGCCGCTTTTCGGGCAGGCACATTCCGGTACCGAGAACGACGGCTTTCCGAAGGTTAAGCATAGGAAGTGGACCTCCAGTACCAAGGGTGGAAAATTTCTCTGAATCTATACGAACTCGCGCCGAAAGTCAAGGAAGAATCGGCGCAAATCCGCTTCCGGACTGAATCCAGAAGCTGGAATCCGGGTGAAGAGTGATTGATTGCATCAATTGTATCTGTTCAAAAAGAGGGGGCATTAGATGATTCTAAACATAAAGCGAGATTCCTCACATTCGTTCGGAATGACAAACGAGGCTGTCATTTCGACCGAATTAGGGAGAAATCTCTTGCGCCGGGATTCATTGAGTTTCCCCGAATTACCGAGTAGATACCATCAACTCAATAAATGGGTAAAATATCGATTTACTCCAGGTATGTGTATCCGAAAAGGCCGGAACGGTAGATGGCGAGGAATTCCTTGCCTTCCCTGGAGCTGATTCGTTTTTCCTTGACGGAGCAGCTCACCCATGTTTCCATCGTCCGTACAAGTTTTTTATGGTTGAACTGGACGTAATCGAGAACGTCGGCAACCTGTTCTCCGTCGATTACCTTTTCGATCTCATACCCGCCGTCGGGAGTCAGGATGACATGAGCCACATTTGTATCTCCGAAGAGGTTGTGCAGATCGCCTAGGATTTCCTGATAGGCCCCGACCATGAATACCCCCAGATAATAGGGTTCGTCGGGAATCAGTTCATGAAGGGGAAGCATCGGTGAGAAGCTTCGTGTTCCGATGAAATGGTCGATCTTTCCGTCGGAGTCGCAGGTGATGTCCTGAATCGTTCCTTCTCTGGTGGGCTTCTGGGTAAGGCGGTGCAGGGGCATGATCGGGAAAAGCTGATCGATGGCCCACGCGTCAGGAAGCGACTGGAAAAGGGAAAAGTTGCAGAAATACTTGTCAGCGAGAAGCTTGGAAATGGTCTTTAGCTCCTCGGGGAGGTGCTTCAGATCTTTCGAAAGATCTTTCACCTCCTGGGCGATCGACCAGAAAAGCCGCTCGGCATTGGCCCGGGTTTTAAGATCGACCAAGCCGAGGCCGAACAGGTCGAGGGTTTCCTCGCGCATCTGGAGGGCATCATGCCATGCCTCATTCATGTTATTTAAGCCGATGTTCTCGTAAATGTCGAAAAGCTCGCGAACTTGCTCGTGATCTTTGTCCGTCACCTTGAACTGCTCGGGGATGAATGATGGCGGGTTGGTGGTTTCGAGGACGTTGAACACCAGAACTGCGTGGTGTGCCGTGAGCGCCCGGCCGGATTCGGTGATGAGGTTGGGATGGGGGAACCGGTTCTTGTCGGCGGCATCTTGGAGCATCGAGATCGCATCATTGGCGTATTCACGGATCGAGTAATTGATACTACTCGAAAGCATGGTGTGGGAGCCGTCGTAATCCACACCGAGGCCGCCGCCGATATCGACGAACTCGATGTTGAATCCGAGTCTGCGAACCTGGACGTAAAATTGCGACACTTCTCTGAGGCCGGCTTTGATCTTTCGTATGTTGGTAATCTGGCTTCCGAGATGAAAATGGAGAAGCTTTAGACAGTCGGAGTAGCCCTCTTTGTCGAGGAGTTTCAGGGCATCAAGAACATCGCTGGCGGTAAGGCCGAATTTGCTTTGGTCTCCGCCGGATTCTTCCCATTTTCCGCTTCCGCTTGATGCAAGCTTGACCCGCATGCCGATATTGGGTCGTACCTTGATTCTGTCGGCAACTGAGATGAGCAGCTTCAGCTCATTCAGCTTCTCGAGAACGATGAAAATTTTCTTTCCCATTTTTTGGGCGAGAAGAGCAAGTTCGATGAATGCCTCGTCTTTATAGCCATTGCAGATGATCATGGCGTCCGGGTTGTCCATGATTGCGAGGACGGCGTGAAGTTCGGGCTTGGAACCCGCCTCGATGCCGATTCCAAACTTCTTGCCATGGCGGACGATCTCTTCGACCACGGGGCGCATCTGGTTAACCTTGATCGGATAAACGGTGAAGTAGTTTCCGTTGTAGCCGTATTCTTTAGCGGCGTCATTGAAGCAACCGTAGATTGTTTCGATCCGGTCGTCGAGAATATCCGGGAATCTCAACAGAAACGGAGGCTGGACATCACGAAGCGCAAGTTCGTCAATAATTTCCTTGATGTCTATGGCCGGCCCCTTTTTCTGACGGGGTGTCACGAAAACATGACCTTTCGAGTTGATTCCGAAGTAGGCGATTCCCCAACCGCCGATATTGTACAACTCAGCCGAGTCTTCTATTCGCCATTTCCGCATGGGAGGCCCTCCAGTGGGTTTGTGACAAATTGAATCGAGCAGGAGAGAAGATACTATGATGAATCAACCAGGTTCGCAAGAGAAAAAGAAAAAAATCAAGTGTTTTTCCAAAAAAAAATTTCATGATATTTTCAGAAAATTGTCGGGAAAAAGCCGGAAAAAAAACCCGGGCTCAACCAGAACCCGGGTTAGGATCAGAGGAGGATTCGGAAATAGTAATCGGAAACAAGATCAGGCGCTTAAAAGCCGGAATTCAAGAGGGGGCAAAATCAGGCAAGAACATCGATCCGCCGTCCAAGGCGCGTGGGGGGAGCCGAAGAAGCGGTAGCTTTTTGCGGAGTTTGCGATGGTCGTTCAGTGCGGCCGGGGTTCACACGAACCGAGGTATTCCCCGAAGCTCCGCCCCTTCCCCCGATGCGGGGAGCTGTGGCAGGGGGCTCGTTTGCACGTATCCGGGAAATGCCCTGGGGAGAATACGTTACGGGTTTTGAGTCAATTCTGTTCATTATTTTT
>MNYA01000035.1 GCA_001872985.1 bacterium CG2_30_54_10
GGAAACGCCGGCTTTTCGGCCTCCAGGGGTGCGCGGCCAAGGGTCAGGCTTATGCCTCGGCAGAGGGAATTTGGGGCCATCAATGCCCGCTTTTCTTCGTTTTGCCATCTTTTTTTTTATTTCTTTTATTTTCATCACCGAAGTCCAAAAGATCATCCCAGTCGAAATCTTCCCCGTCCTGGTCATCGTCATCCCCCATCCGGGTTTCTTCGCCTCCGAAGTCGTCGTTGATCTTGGTGAGCGTTTGGGTCAGCTTCTTCATCGCTTCATCGAACTTTTTCTCCCCAACGAGCTTCACGTATTCAGCGAATCCGGAGTTGAAAATTCCCGTCAACGAAGTTAGAAGAGCGGAGTCGATTTTGTTTTCCTTCAGCCATTCTTTAAATTTCTTTTCCACTTTCTTGGTTCCTGGGCGGAAGATCGAGGGAACGGGAGAAAGCGAGAGAACCGGGAGTGTCAGAGAGGCCAAGATTAGCGGAGGCGAAACGGAAGTGGGAGTTTCCACAGTGAAGGGTGAATTTTGAACCCGACCCGGGTTCTGTTTTCCGATGGTGGTAAGGATCTGGTTGGTCGGGACGACTTGGCGAATGTTACTGACGAGTTGATTGGATCCATTTTTTTTGGAATTACGCTCGGTAATAATTTGAGCGATTTGCTCGGTGAATGGCGTCGTGAAAGTAGTTCCGGTCGGGGGCGCCTGATCGGGTTCGAGTTCGAAACGATTGACTACAATGCCCTGAGCCAGGCCACCGAGAAGGCCGTGGTCAAACTTGACCCGCCAGAAAATGCATCGTTTGGCGGTTTTAAACGTCGCGCGGATCCAAAGGTCGGCGTAGTACGGCTTGCCCGCGGTATCCATGATGAAGTAGTCGTAGTTCCCGTCCCCGTACGGGATAGCGGAGGCCGAATCGGGCCCGGCCTGAAACCAGCGCTGCTCCCAAGGTCTGGCGAGAAGTCGCGTCAGAAGAAGGTTCATGCCAGCCTCGCCGATATATTGGCATCGAATCTGGGCGTCAGAAAACTCGAGTTGCCGCTGAACCCCGCGCATCAACTGCGAAAGGGTCATCCCTCCCACGAACAGGACGATAAGAACCGCGAAAACCAACCCAATGGCCATACCTTGTCTTTTTATCATATCACCAACCTCCGCGATCGATGGAGCGGGGGATCCTTGAAGCCCTCGCCCCGGCCCTCTTCCACCAAACTTTGGGGGAGAGGGAGGGCTGATATTTCCTCAACAATTCCGGGTTTTTGCTCGAAAAGAGGGAATTCGTCTCCATAATGCGCTTACTCACATCTTGTCGTCGTGCAGATCTGTCATGGATCCCAGGTTCATTTCCCCACTGCGTTGAAAAATGATGGGGGGGGCGCATCGGTCAGGAAGCTGTCGGTCATGAAGTTTGCCTTGGAAGGCCCATTGATGCCGTCAGGACCGATGGTAGCTTCCTGAAAAGCCTCGACATCAAGGGTTTTTCCCTCAGATTTCTGCAAGAACTGGACTTTTCCCTCGCTAACCGTCAACGTGGTTTTATCTTTGTCCTGGGCCAACTTGAAGATCGTGCCCTTGATGCTCGCGATAGCCCGCTCAGTCTCGACTTCGAACTTCTTTGCGCCTTCCTTGGTCTTCTCGACGTAAAAGTAGGCGATTCCTTGAACAAGCCGGGTGTAGACAATTTTCTGATCGGTCTGGGCAATCTTGAGCGGCTTCATCTCGAACTGCGTGTTGGGCATCAACCTGGTTACGGCGCCCGTCGCAAAGCGGATGAGAGCCTCACTTGAATCGGAGGTTTTTACCGTATCACCCTCGAAAAGCGCGAGCCTGCCATCGACTTTGGTGAAATCAGTTGCCGCCGCCTTCTTCACGAAGGCCTCGCCTTTCTCTACTTTTTCCACGAATGCGAGCGGATCGTTAGCCGTCTGATTCCCGCAGCCTACGGTGATGGCCACAGCAACACCTAACAGGACCAATACCTTTACCCTCTTCATGTTCTAACCTCCTTGAGAAATTTGAAATTTTTCGACTACAACTCATCTTCTACGCTCACATTCTGCAAGCGTACGAAGTTCATCAGGGTGAAATCGCTCTTGCCCCCACGAAGCTGGGCGGAAATAAGCACCGACCCGCGGCTGTAAGTAGTGAAATTGAGCTTCACCACGTTCTCCATGAGCTGCTTCGGTTCTTCCGGGGAATTTTCCAGGGGATCTTTCAGAATCGTAAGCACCCGAAAGACCGTTCTTTCTTCTTCTTTGGATTTAACAGGGTCTTCTTCAAGATAAACCATTCTAATATTGTTCACGCAGTCTTTGAAGACCAGGTAGGGCATGGTGGTCCCGGGCGGAGGCGAGACTACCTCGATACCCTCCTGGAGGTAGCGGTAGAGGTTCACGATTCCCTTGCGGGCCTCCATTTGCAAGACAAGGCGTTTCGAAAGACTTTCTGAGGCTTTGCCGGTGAATGTCCGGAACCCCACCAATGCGACAGACATGATCACCGTGAAAATAGTGGTTGCGATCATGATTTCCACCATTGTAACACCCTTATTCACAGACGATTTATTAAGACAACAGCGCTTTGAAATTTGCCGCGGAGGGGCAGAGCCCAGGGCGCGGGTTTGAAAAAAATAATGGGTAATCTGAATCATGGTTTTAACGCTCACCAATCCAGATTTGGGACGGGGGAATTCCCAGTTGTGGATCTACGAATGGATTGAACGCCTCAGGAGGGGAAACCTCACCGGCAGCGGAGATACGGACTTTCTGGAGCCCGGAAACATCGATTGACTTGGCGACCAAAGTTCCGACAGGCTTGCCGACGGGCTTGCCGACGGGCTTGCCGACAAGCTTGCCGACAGGGGAAACGCGGACCTTTCCTTCGGCCACCTCGAGTTGGGCATTTCCTGTCGGTTCGAGAGACAAACGCCAAGTCGTGCCCACAATTTCAAGCTGAGAAGCGCCAAATGCGAGTCTGAATGGAACGGATCCACGGGCTTCCCAGTTGCAGCAGACCCGGCCGCTTTTCATTGTCAGTGCTACATTGTTGCCTGAAAACTCATCAAGTGTCAGTTCCGCTGGGCCGCCCCAGAGGCGCAGGTTTCCGGAGGAAGGAAGGCTGAAGGCGGCTTCCCCTGTGGCTTGGAGAGTGAGAAGATTTGCGTTCATGGCGGCCTTCTGGGAATGCTTCAAAATGGGTGGAGTCTGATTTCCAAAGTTTCTGAGCGAGAGCGCCGCGCCTACGAGTGCAACCAGGAGAAGCATGGCGATGGCGGGTTGAAAGATGCCACTTTCCGTCAGGGTTTTCATCATCTGTTCGAGCAGGGTGGGGCCTGGTTTTCTCGTAAGGGGAATTGAATTCAGACGGTCGCGAAGGGTTGAGGGAATCGGCATATCCCGACTCTTTAGCAATGGCTGATGGAGGCATTCGAGAATCTGCCGGAAGGCCTTGCAGTCATCGCACGAATTTCCGTGGCCATCTAAAGCAGATGGATGCGCGAAATCCCCGGCGGTTTTTTCCCCGTCGAAGGCTGCGCTGAGGGCCATCTGGAAAGTAGCGCAAGGGCCATCGTGTTCATGGGGATTCAAGGTGCTCATGTTCGGACGTACTCCCTCAGGAGTTGTCGGGCCCGATAGATTTCCGCGGCCACCTGATTGACCGATTTGTCCGTCAGCTCGGCGATCTGCTCGTAGGTCAATTCGAGACATTCCCGCATCAGGAAAGGCATTTTCAGCTCGACCGGGACGGATTCCAATGCGCGGTCCACATCTTCGAGGAGAAGCGCTCGGTCAAGGGCTTGGGCTGGGTTGGGCGGAGAGCTTTGCGGGGCCGGGATCTTGCGACTGTCGGACTGTCTATGGCGCAGGATCTGAAGCCCATGGTTCCTGGCGATCTTGTAGGCCCACCCTTTTACCGAACCGATCTCGGAGTTCTGCTGGGAAGCCTTTCCGCAAATTGTGATGAAGGTCTCCTGCAGGGCATCTTCTGCATCAGCCGCGCTTCCGAGAAGGCTTTTCAGAAAGCTGAACATGCGTGGCCCCAGACAGTCAACGAGCCGTCGCAGTCCGTGCGGCGATCCAGATTGAAGCTGACGAATAGCATCCTGGGCCTCCCGTTCGATCTTATCGGATGTCTCCACAGAATAGGATGCTCATCGGGTTCGATTTATTTGGAAAATTTCGCGTCGGGCGAAACTAAACTGAAAATACCCAAAACAGCACCCGTAGCCCCCTAACAGTTATTTCGGACATTGCTTGTAAAATCCAGGTTGTACGATTTCGGTTGGTTAGCCCATCAAAACCTTGATGCGTGCCCTGAATTTTTCATTAAAAACGCCCCAGACCGCCTTTCCATCGATCTCCGCCACCGGGACGACGTCAATACCGCCGGTAAGGGAAAGGGCGGTCTTCCAGTCGAGGTCGTTTTGGTCAACATCGTGGTTGGTATAGCCGATCCCTTCCTGGTCAAGCCAAGCCAGCAGATTGAGACAGTGCGGGCACCAGGTGGTCGTGAAAAGATTGAGATTTTTCGCTCCGGACACGATATCATCCTCAAATGGAATTGCCTCTTATCTTTTGATACCACAGAGACCCGGCGGCAGGCAAGCCGCAACTCAATCTGAGCTTCTACTTTAAAGATCGCTGCAATAGTTTCCAGGAGAGGATTCCTTTCCGATGGAGAAAATAGCGGCATCCCACTCCCAAACAACCGATGGCGTAATGAATTCCCGGAATAAGACTGATTGTTGAGGCCTCAGGAAAATAACGGGTTTCCACTCCAATTTGGCAAAACCGGGCGTGCAACTCGGTAAAAACCGCAATGATTTGGTTGTCGAAAAGGAAATCATCGGAAAGGGACGTAAAATCGATTTTGGAAAGGATACTGCGACTGAATGCCCTGTAACCGGTATGAAATTCGCTAAAATACGTTCCCATCAGGAGGTTTTGCAGAGAGGACAACGCCCGGTTCACAAAATACTTATGGATAGGCATCCCGCCGACAATTGGCCCACCCTTCAGAGGATCCTGGATGAACCTGCTTGCGAGAACCACATCGGCCTGTCCTAAGTAAATTGGTAAAACCATATTGGGAATAATACCTGGATTGTACTGATTATCGGGATGAAGCAAAACCACAATATCTGCATTTCGCTCCAGTGCGGCCTTATAGCAGGTTTTCTGGTTCGCCCCATACCCAAGGTTTTGGGAATGTTTAAGAACTTCAATTCCCAAATGGTTTGCCGTCGAAACGGTTTCATCGGTGCTTCCATCGTCAACTAAAATGATCTGGTCAAAACTAAACCTGGGCATTTCGTTCAAAGTGGCTGACAATGTTTTAGCCGCATTAAAAGCGGGCATAACCACGATGACCTTTTTTTCGGAAGATTCAAAGGTAAATTTCACGTTATGTTTTCTTTCGAAACCAGAGAGTAACTGTTTCTCCGCAATGAAAAAGTTGAAAGAAGGGCGCACAAAGAGGAAAGGTCAGAAAACCGAGGAAAAGAAAAGGCGCTTGAAAGATTCCCGCCAAAATCAGAGAAACACTTTTCGCCTTTCCCTGGAGAAGCAAAAAGAAAGAGTTCTGAAACCTTTTTGGAAACGCCAAGTTGGCAATAGACTGGCCAAGATGGAATGGCCCATGTTCCAGGGAGATTTCATCCTGTCTGAGCAGAGCAAATCCATATTTTTCCACAAACTTGATTAAACTTGGAGGGAAAAAACCAAATCGATGGTGCTCTGGATCCAATCCAAGCCACTTTTCACCACTTACCCGAAATCCAATTCCGGAGAGGCTGGGAATCTCAATAATCAGCCATCCGCGGTCTTCAAGCAAATCAGCCAATCGGCGAAAAACTGAATCCAAATGTTCGAGGTGCTCCAAAACATGAAACAAGGAGATTCCCTGAAAAATTTTGGGTAAATCAAGATTTCTAAAATCTCCGAAATGAATGCGAATTCCTCGTTTTCGAGCTGTTTTAACGGCGATTTCCGAAATTTGCGTCCCTTCCCCATTAAAACCTTTTTTTTGGAGAAATTCCGGAATCAGCCCACGTCCACAGCCAATATCCAGGAACGAGGCTCCCGGTGAGAGTTTTTGTCCTATGCGTGTTGAACGCAACCGTCGGAAAAATCTGATCGCAAGCTCGACAACAAATGGGAATCGGCTTCCATCGCGGGCTGAATAATACTTTTCTTCATAAACCGGAAGACTCTTTTTGGAAAATTGCTGAATGGTCCCGCAGTTTTTGCAGATGAGGGCAAGGGACTCGTCGAATACGGCAAAATTTTGAAGATCGGAATGGGAGCAGATTTCACAGGAATAATTCATCTTACGATCGTCTCAAGCTCTTCCAGATCGGCCGCAGCTTCACGAGTTCTTCCCATTTTTTCGTAAATTTTTGCCCGGGTCTTGTACAAAATTGGGATTTTAGGGAACAATTGAATAGCCAGAGTCACATCGCGAAGTGATCCTTCCAAATCTCCCCGTTCCATCAAGAAAATCGCACGAGTATTCAACGCACCTTTGCTTCGAGGATCCATGGATAGGGCTTTTTCAAAAAATATCGCAGCACTCTGCGGATTTTTCAAAGCATTTTCGGCTATTCCCGCGTTCAGATAATAGGCCGATTCCGTGGAGTTTTTTTTGATGGCTTTCAAGAATTCCTCAAGGGCTTCCTTTGGGTTTCCCTGTCTCAATTTTACGATTCCGCGGAGGTTGAAGCTTGGACCGCAATCGGGATCAAGCCGCAAAGCATTCCCGGCATCTACCAGCGCCTCTTCATCGTTTCCTTCCTTAAAGAAAGCAAAAGCTCTGTTACTCAAGGGCATAGGATGAGCCGGATTTGAAAGAATCGCATCAGACCACAAGGAAATGCTGTCTTTCCAAATCCAGCAACGCGCATGGGTAGCTTGAAAAAAAAAGGCCGCAATCACCAGGGGGATGGTCCAAACAATATTCACATTTATTGACGGAAAACGCTTCGCCCAAGAAGACACTATTTCCACCCACCATTTGCTGAAAAAAATGGTGAGCCCTACGCCGGGAATATACGTATACCGATCGGCCGCAAAGCATCGCCCAATGGAAATAAACTGAGCAACCGGTAAAATGTTGGTAAGGAATAGCAACATTCCAAAGCCGTAAAGCCTACTTCCCCTGGAAAACCGTAAAGTTACGTATCCCAGAAAAAGCAAAAAGAAGGGGCCCGTGAAAAAAGGCCATGATAGTCCGCTCCAACCATCCAGAGGATGGAGATAGACAGGGGAAAGATCGAAAGGGAAGACCGTTTTCCAACAATAAAATTGAAAACTATGAAAACCGATGAACGCATGATATTTCAAATCAGACGTGTAAATTCCCATTCCGGCATGAACATTCTGGCTCTTGAGTGCGAGGATTCCAAAAACCAGAGACAGCAGGAAAAAGGGAATTTTTTCCAGAACCGCTTTCTGATTTAATCGTTGTTTCAGCCAGTCCATCCCGATCAGAATGATTGGGAGAGTGACCGCTTGACTTTTAGAACACAGGGCCATGGAAAAAAGCAAAAATGAGCCGGCCAACCGAATAAATGAGCCATGATTTTGATACCCAGCATAGGCAATCATGGAAAAGATGTAAAAAAAACCGAACATGACATCCTTGCGCTCTGAAATCCAGGTTACCGACTCCACCCTGAGGGGGTGAATCCCCCACAACAGGGCGGTAAAAAAGGCCATTGGAAGATTTTTTTCAAGCAACCAGACCAGGAAAAAGACTCCGAGCACCCCCCCCACATGCCAAATCATGCTCTGAAAATGGAAAAAAAACGGCTCCCAGCCAAAGCAACGAACATCAATGGCAAAGGAGAGGGTGGTCAGTGGGTGATAGTTGGAATTAAAAAACGAAGTAAAAATGGCGTAAATCGAAGATGGGCTTAATTCCTGAATATTGTAATTATCAAATAGGTATTTAGGATCGTCCCAATCAACAAACCCACAAGAAAGGCTGGGAAAGAAAGACCACAAACAGGAAATTACAAGCAACAGGCATCCAGCCATGACTTTCCAGCGAAATACGCTGTCAGCATAAGAGCCAGACCTCAGGGCCACACCATTGGATGAAACCGACTTGATAGGAAATTCCTTCTTTACGATAGGAAGCCAGGTCAGCGCAATCTGCGCCAGACGACGAGCAAAAGGGAACCCACCGCCGCCAATACCCCGGCAGCCAGAGCGAGGGGCTGCCATAGCGGCAGGGTGAACTTCCGGTCGAGATCCGTGGAAATGACCGTATCGGGGGGGAAACGGCGCTGGAGGTCCCGGGGAAGAAATCTGGCCAGGATCATCGAACGGTCGTCTCCGTCGTATCGATTGGAGGCTCTTATGAAAAGGGCTTCGACAGAATCATCGGGCTCCTCGGAGATGTAATCCGAGACCCTCCCGACTTCTTCGATCGGCTGCGAAACCAGAAGCCCCTCTGAAAAAAGCATTACCCAGTCACCCACGGTAACCGGGATTGGCCCATGAATAACCGGTTCACCGAGCGGGCAATGCTCCATTGAACGCTCGAAACCTTCCGCGGAGCGCTCGAAACCCTCGGTTTTGGTAATGTCTGAAAGGGCTGGAAGACCTTGAGGCTCGATCCCGTGAAGTTGTTTGCCGATCTTCGCCAGGATCCCGCAGGTGCCCGTGCTTGCAAGCAGAAGCTGACCTTCGACCAGTACCGCCGCCGAAACATCGACGCCGCTGGATGCCAACCCCGGCTGCGTGACCTGGCGTTCCTGAAGAACCCGCTCTGCAGACTTGAAAATTTCCCGGAGCCGCTCCGAAGCTTCATGCGAACGTCCGTAGTGCGGAAGACGAACGAGGCTTCGCTCGAGGTCCGGGGCGATGGCCTGAGAAAGCTCACGGCCACCCGAACCACGCCCGTCGAGCAGGAGAAGAACGCCCTCGTCCTCACGGACGATCACGGTGTCCTGGTTTTCCTCGCGAATCGAACCAGCGGCCGTTTTTTGCCAGACCAGCATGTGCTGCCTCCCTATTCCCTAATCTCTGTTTCCTGTTCCCTATGTAACTTCTCAAAAAAGGGGGACACGCGCCCCCCTTCGCCTCGCGAAGTGAATTCGCGAGGCTCATCCCCCGCGGTCGGGCGCTTTGCGCCCTCCGGTCTGCCTTCACTCTTCCCC
>MNYA01000260.1 GCA_001872985.1 bacterium CG2_30_54_10
AAGGTTTCCCCCGGAATTTTCACTGAAGTGTTTTCACTGAGGTGTATCTCGGAGGTGTTTCGCGGAGGCTTAAAATTGACGCTGGTTGTAGTATCCTTGAGCGGCCGGGGATACCCGAGGTCTCGCATGCTACATTTCGGATGAAACGAGGACTGACTGTGGAACACAAGATCGTTGCGGTTCGTGAGGTTCCCTCCGTTGAAGTCATGGCGGTTGTCGGTGGAAAAGGCGGAAATCTTATTCGGCTGACCGAGGCTGGAGCCGATGTTCCCCCCTTCGTGGTTTTGGCCAGCCCTTGTTTCGATGATTTCGTGCTTTCATTCAAGGCCGATTTCGACCCGGCCGTTGCCCGCCTCGACTGCGCGAGCCCACAATCAATAGCGAGAACGGCCGGGGAGCTTCGTGAGCTGGTGTGCCGCCAGCCTCTTCCAGCCGACCTCGCGACGGAACTTTTTTCGAAACTTGAAAAAGCCGCCGCTGGCGCCGAATTCTTCGCTGTCCGCTCGAGCGCCCTCGGAGAAGATTCCAAGGAGTTTTCATACGCCGGGATGCTCGATACCTACCTTTTCAACAGGACGCGCGAAGAAATCACGCAGGCGGTCATCAAATGCTGGGCTTCCATCTACTCGGATCGCGCCGTCGCCTACCGGAACATGCGCGGAATCGCCCAGAACGGCATTTCGATGGCTGTCGTCGTCCAGAAAATGATCGACGGGACGGCTTCCGGGGTCACCTTCACGGTCAACCCAACCACCAAGTATGAAGACGAAATCCTCATCACCAGCGTTTTTGGGCTCGGGGAAGGCTTGGTATCCGGTGCCCTCAATTCCGATCAATTCATTTGCCTGAAGCAAAACGGTTATCCGATCGTGACCCGCGAACTCGCCGAAAAAGAAGACCGCATCGTTTTCGACCGCGAAAAAGGCGCCGGAACCAAAGAAGAGAAGGTTCCCGAAACTGAGGTTAGGCTACCGTCTCTCTCCGACGCCACGGTTCAAAAAATCGCGAAGGTCTGCCACAAGATCGAAAAATCCTACGGCGGGGTTCCACAGGACATCGAATGGTCCGTCGATCGCGATGGCTCGGTCAGGATCCTGCAAGCCCGCCCCGTCACCACGATTGAAAAACCCTGGCCCTCGGAACGCGCCTTCATGACCCTCTGGGACAACTCCAACATCGTCGAAAGCTATAGCGGCGTCACAACCCCGCTCACCTTCAGCTTCGCCTTGCATGCCTATCACAGTGTCTACGTCCAGTTCTGCGAGGTGCTCGGCGTTCCAACAGCCGATATCCTGGCCAACGATTTCGCCTTCGCTAACATGCTCGGCCTCCTCAACGGGCGCATCTATTACAATCTGAAGAACTGGTACCGCCTCATCTCCGTCCTTCCAGGGTACAAATGGAATAGCCGCTTCATGGAAGGCATGATGGGCGTGAAAGCAACATTTGAAGTCGATGTGGCGAAAAAGGTCGCGGGCTTCTTTGAACGTTATCTGGTTGAGTTCCCCAAGCTCGCATGGTCGGGAGTCAACCTCGCCTGGAAGTTTTGGAACATCGACGACGAAGTCAAAAAGTTCATGACAATTTATCAGAACATGTACAATAGGTACAAAGATTTTGATTTTAGTAGCGCCCCCGCCCACCGAACAGTCGAGATATACAACGAGCTCGAGATCACGGTTCTCAAAAACTGGAAAGCGCCGATCATCAACGATTTCATGGCCATGATCTTCTACGGGATCCTGCGTGCGCTGATCACCAGTTGGAAACTCGACCGGGAGGGCGGCCCTCTGGCGAACGATCTCTGCGCCGGGCAGGGAAACGTCGAAAGCACGCTTCCAATGCGGAGTCTTCAAAATATGGCCCGATTCATCAGCGCAAACCCTTCCCTTCATGCGATTTTTCAGAAGAACACCCCCGCCCGACTGAAAGACCTGTTCGCCGGGCCGGCAGGAGGTGTCGATCCCACCGGAGCTGACGATCCGACCGGAGCTGACGATCCGACCGGAGCCGCCGATTCGACCGAGAACCAGGAGATGCGCAAGAAGGTTCGCGACTACCTTGCTGAATACGGTTATCGCGCAATGAACGAGTTGAAGCTGGAAGAACCTTCCCTGAATGAGAAGCCTGAGTTCCTGTTCAGTATGCTTAAAAACTACCTCGGCGGAATACTTCCCGACGAGGAAGGCGCCGGTGAAGCCGAGGCGAAGAAGCGCGAGGCGGCCGAGGCTGGGGCCAAAGAAGCCTTGCACGGCCAAAAATTGTACGGATACTCCAAATTTGATATTCTCATGTTCGTCGCGAATTACGCCAAGAAAGCAATGGCCGTCCGCGAATACCAGAGGTTCGCCAGAACGAAGATGTACGGCCTCGTCCGACGCATGTTTCTCGGAATCGGCAATCGGTTCACCGAGCGCGGCTTGCTCGCGGATCCGAACGACATCTTCTACCTGACCACGTCAGAGGTGATCGGCTACGTCGTTGGAACCGCGACCAGTCAGAAACTTCGCGAACTCGCGGCTGTCCGCAAAGCCGAGTTCGATGGTTATCGTAAAATGGACGAGCTCCCAGACCGGATCGAGACCCATGGCGTGGTTTACACCAACGACCTCACACGGGGAACGATCAAGCAGCAGATATCCGACGACCCGAATATCCTGAAGGGAATAGGCGGCTGTTCCGGCATTGTGAGGGGCAAAGTGAAGGTCATCCTTTCCCCGAGCGACGACATGAGCCTCAACGGCGAGATCCTTGTGGCCGCCCGCACCGACCCCGGATGGGTTCCGCTGTTCGCTTCGGCATCGGCACTTTTGATCGAGCGGGGAAGCATGCTTTCGCACTCGGTCATCGTTGCCCGCGAACTCGGTCTTCCCGCCGTCGTCGGCGTTACTGGCGCAACGAAACGCCTCAAGACCGGCGATGAGGTTGAGCTCGACGGAACGACCGGCCTGATCAAGATCATCTCTCGGGCCGGCGGTGGAGTCCCCGAAACTTCCGCCGCCGGTTTCCGCAAAGAAGTTGACCGATGAGCGTGCAGGATTCCCCCCACAAAGGTATTTTCGACCGTTTCGCGATTCTTCTTGTCGACCACCGGGTTCTGCTTTTCGTCATCATGACTGCGCTTTCCCTCGGCAGCCTCTACTACTCGCAGTTCATCAAGATTGACAACAGTCTGGAGTTGTGGTTCCTCGAGGGCGACCCGGCTCTGACCGCATACCGCGAGTTCAAAAAGATCTACGGAAACGATGAGATTATTCTCGCCCTCGTCGATAGCGGATCAAGTGACGGGGTTTTCAAAAAAGATTTCCTGAACGGAATTTATTCCGCTTCAAAGAAACTTGAGGCCGACTCGACAAACTTCCGCCGTGTCATCAGCCTCGGCGTTTCGCCACACATCGACCTTCAGAACGGAAACGAGCTGGTCGTCGAGGATCTTATGACGGCAACCGCCGCCGACGATCTCGCCGCGGAGAATATCCGAAGAAAGTTCATGGACGACCCCTTCAAGCAAAAGCTGCTGACGGACATGGGGCGGCGATACGGAATTTTTCTGATCGAGCCGGTCGCTTCGACCGAGATGGATGCCAAGCGCCCCGAGATCATCGCCGCCGCGAAAACCTGCCTTCAGGGTCTGAACTACCAGCTTGCGGGGATGGGAATCATGTATGACGAGTTGAATCGACTCAGTCTTCGTGATGGAATGATCTTTACAACGGTCTCCTACCTCGTGATTCTGCTGGTGGTCTTTCTCTTGTTCAGATCCTGGGTATTCCTTTCCATGGTGATTTGCGTAATGCTTCTGGGGACAACCACATTCATCGGGGTCTACGGCCTTTTCAGGCAGAACTTCAATATGGTGACCATCGTCCTGCCGACGCTGATGCTGATACTATCCATCTCCGATGTTGCATACATCTTCAACCAGTACGTCGTGAACATGGGCAAGATGGTCGAGGACAAGCGGAAAGGCCTGATTTTCATTTTCGGCAACGCTCTCGCTCCATGTCTTTTCACCTCCCTAACCAACCTTTTCGGATTCATTTCAATCGTGCTTAGCCCAATGCAGGTACTGCGCGGCTTTGGATATTTCGCCTCCTTCAGCACCCTGGCTGAGTATTTCATCTCGATGATCTCGGCCGCCTTCATCCTGGGTTTCGTGACCCCGGACACCAGTCTCGAAGAACGGCGGCCGTTCGCAAATTATGTCGAGAAATGGGTGCGCCTTATGCCTAGGTATCACGGAACGGTGCTTATTCTCCTGGTTGTCAGCTCGGTTTTCGGGTTCGTAGGCATCGCGCATCTACAGGTCGATACTTATTCGATGGGTTTTCTGCATGAGGACAACCCGGTTCGGGTGCAGAGCGACTATGTAGAAAAAAACTACGGGGACTACCTTCCCCTCGAGATCCGCCTTCTCACCGGAAAACCTGACGGGGTTAAAGATCCCGGCTTCCTGCGCCGCCTCGCCGCTTGCCACGACCATTTGGAGAAGCTTCCCGAAGTTCAGCGGGCGGCTTCGATGGTTGATGTGATGAAGCGACTAAACCAGGTCATGACCGACGGCGCCTCCACATCTTATGTCGTTCCCGACACGCCGGAAAAGGTCAGCCAGTTGCTGATGCTCTACGAGTCGGACCCTGACAACGACATGAAACACATGGTCGATCCATCGTACCGTGAAGCTCGCCTCACCGTTCGTGTTCCGATGGTCAGCGCCGCGAATCTGCATCGCATCGAGTCGATGGTTCTTGATACGCTGAAAAAAGAGTTTTCCGGAACCTCGGTGGAAATCGTTTTCGGAGGCTACGTTCCTCTCTACGCCCGCCTGATCAATTACATCACCCAGAGCCAGCTTACGAGCTTCGCAACCGCGCTCATCGGCATTTTCGGGGCAATGGCGTTGCTCTTCAGGCGTTTCGATGCCGTCTGGCTTGGAATCGTTCCGAATGTCTATCCAATCATCATGACCCTTGGAATGATGGGCTGGCTCGGAATCCGCCTCGATATCGCGACCGTGACGATCGCATCGATTGCCCTCGGGGTCGCGGTCAACGATACGATCCATGAGTTGTTCCTGTTCTACAAGCCCGAACGCCGGCACCTCGACCCAGTCGATTCCATCAGCGAGGTTCTGATCGAGGAAGGCCCCGCTGTCGTTGCAACCTCCCTGATCTACGCCTTCGGTTTTTCAGCGCTTGCCCTTGCAAGCATCAAATCGGTCATCTACTTCGGCGCTCTCCTGGCCATGACATTGATTTTCGGCATGATTTGCGAGGTCTCGATGATGCCCGCCCTTGTCTGCCAATTCAAGGAACACCTCGCTCAGTCCCGGCAGAAATGAACTTATTCCGTATCATCTCAATAATGCGGGGGAAGCATGAGAACGAACCGGAGGGCGTAACGCGCCCGAACGCTGGGGATGAGCCTCGCGAATTTACTTCGCGAGGCGAAGGGGAGCACGCGCCTCCCTCTTTGAGAAGATATTTTTTTTCCCTATTTTCGATCTACAACCGACCGGATGCGTTTCTGGTGGAATACCCGGGAAGCGCCGGCGCGATAAACTGAAGGCAGGTAGGATATGGCAAACCAACCCGCGGTCGTTTACAGTAACGTCTGGGAAGACCCTGAACTGAATCGTCGCAGCCTGCAGGTAAAGCCAGGCGACGTCGTGTTATCGATCACATCCGGAGGCTGCAATTCCCTGTGTTTGCTTTTGGAAAACCCTTCGAAGGTCGTTTCGATCGATCTCAACCCCGCTCAGCTCGCGATGCTCGAATATAAGCGTGCAGCGATCATTGAACTCGGCTATGAGGATTTCCTCGAATCTCTTGGCACGCCGTTTTTCAGAAAGCCTTCCCCTCACCCACCCATCTATCGATGGAATTTGTACCAGAAAATCCGCAAGCACATACCGGGGTATGCGATTGATTTCTGGGATGCAAACCGGCCCCTGATCGAAAAAGGCATCTTCTGGTGTGGGAAAGTCGAGGCCTTCTTCGATTTCTACCGGAAGATCCTTGCCTTCCTGTACGACTTCAAAAAAATGGAAGCCCTTTTCGAATGTCCCGACCTCGAGGCCCAGCGCCGCCGCTACAAGGAGCTCAACCGCAAGCGATGGCGTTTCCTCAACGGTCTGCTGCTGAACAATTTCGTTCTCAGTCTGGTCAAGGGGGCGCATTCGTTTGCTCAGGTGGAGGACAAGAATCTTTCCGGCAATCTATCACGCAAGATTGACATCGGAATGACCCGTTTTTTCAATCCCGACAACTATTTCATTTCCCTCATGCTCCTTGGCGGCCACTATTCTCGGAAAGCCATGTCGCCGTATCTGCTCGAAGAGAACTTCCCTGTCATGAAAAAAAATATCGATCGGCTCGATATCTTCCAGGGAACTGTCGGGGATGTCCTGAAAAAATGGGGTCCGGCGAGCTTCGACAAACAGAACCTCTCGAATATCTTCGAGTGGATGGACAACGATTTCTTTAACGGCGTATTGCGCGAAGTCATAGCTCTGAGCCGCCCCGGAGGCCGGATGGCCTGGCGCTATACCCTTGCCAAACCTCGCCGGCTCGATGAGGAAAACAGCCAAAAGCTGGTATCCGAGCCCGATTTGGCCGCCAAGCTCTTTGCCCTCGATCGCTCTTTCATCTACGAAAGTTTTCACGTCTGCCACTTGGCCTGATTCAGAATTTGCGAGATTTCAAATCAAGGAGGAACTTATGAAAATGAAAATGATTTTTCCCGTCGCGGTTGCCCTTTTCCTGGTGGTGGCCCAAAGTGTTTCGGCAATAACTGCCGATGAAGTTCTACAGGGGGTTGAAAACCGATTCATCGGGAAAACCTCGAAATCCGACACCTCCATGAAACTGGTCGCGGCTGACGGGAACGCCCGAACCCGCAAACTCGTGATCTACAGAAGGAAGGCAGACAACGACAACAAAGACAACTTCATCCATTTTTTATCTCCCGCCGACATCAAAGACACCACCTACCTGGTGAACGAGAAGAATCGGAAAAAGGAAAAGTGGATTTTCCTGTCCGCGTTTAAGAACATTCGCAAGATCGTTGCGACCGACTACAATATGGCATTCGTTTCGAGCGACTTTACCTACGAGGACATGGATGACATCCACGCCTCAGATTACACGTGCTCGGACCTCAAAGAGGAAACCGTCGACGGGGAAGCCGTCTACTCGATAGATTGCAAAAAGAAGGATTCCGACACCGATTATTCCCATTCGATTCTGAAAGTAAGCAAGGAAAAGAAGATCATCATCAAGGCCCTGATGTTCGACAAGAAGGATCCGGCCAAGCAAGTCAAGGAGATGACCGCCGGGCTTTGCGAAAAGATCCAAAACATCTGGACACCAAAGAGCGTCTCGATGAAAGACCTTCGGAAACACACATCGACAGTTCTCGATGTCGGCAAAATCGAATACGACGTCAAACTCGACGACGAAACCTTCTCGCAGCGCAACATGAAGAAAGGCTGAGCCCCCCGGAGGACATCGGAATCGGAGAGCTGAGATCGGCATTCAGAACCGCACGTAGAGCGCTTCCCCATGGGAGCGCCTTTTCCGTTTTCCGTTTTTGCAAACTTTTCCGTTTTATTTTGCTGATCTGTCTGCTCGCGATCGTCCATGGAGAATTCAGGGCATCTTGGGCTGATGATGCGCCCAAAGAGTCCGCCGCTTCTGGAAACCCGGCGGGAACGGGAACTGAACCGGGAACCGAGCCGGGAAGCGAATCGGCCAAGGAACCTGTGAGGCCCACGGTTTCCGGGTGGCATAGCTGGCGTTTCAACCAGTTTTCCTCATACGATCAGCTCCGAATCAACCTGGAGCGGGAGTATGCTAAAGGTCAGAAAGCTCTGGTCAGTTTAAACGGGCTCTACTACCAGGAGGACAACAACAAAAGTTGGAGCGCCTACGTCGGCGAGAGTTATTACAAGTTCAAGGTCAAGAAGTTCGATTTCAAGCTCGGAAACCTGGTTGAAACGCTCGGCAGCGGCGACAAGATTTCCTGGGTTGACAAGATCAACTCGCGTCGCTATCACAACGGCCTCGCCAATGATTACAACCGCGACAAGAAAGAAGTCCCCGCGGTTAAAACCACCTATAACATCAACAAGCGAATGACCTTGGATCTTCATTATCTGCCGATCTTCCAGGCCGGCGACATGCCCAGCATCTACAGTAAATGGGCCACGGAGTTTCAGCAGTATCTTGCCAAAGCAATCTTTTTTGGCGCCAACCTCGTCCGGGAGAAAGACACCCGTATTCGGGAGCAGTATCACGTCGCCTTTAACGGGATCTTTAGAAGATACGAGCTTAGATACCACTATTTCCGTCTCAAGGAGCGGATTCCGCTGATCGAAGCAATTTCCGGCAACCTTTTCAGGTGGTCGTATCCGCTCGAAGAGACGTTCGCCGTGGACGGTAACAGGGCGCTGAAAAAGGATTTCCTGATGCGGTTCGAGGCGGCTTACACCCGCGACAAAACCTACTCGGGTTTCTCCAACGGAAGGATCGGCTACCATTTTAGAAGCGACCAGTACAACCTTCTTCTCGGGACAGACAAGACGTTCAAGCGAGGGGTGTATCTCAATATTCAGGGTTTGCTTTCCTTCATCACCGACATGAAAGCCCCGACTCCGCTGCAGATCTTCCCGACCGAAGCACTTACCGCCTTCCAGTTGCGAAAAGGGTTTCGGAGTGAGACCATTTTCATTGAGCTAAATGGTGTGGAAAATCTCACAACGGGCGAATATATCCTGACTCCCCAGATTTCGATTCAGAAAACCGATTACCTGAAAATGGTTGGAGGCGTCCACCTGAACGGGAAATCCTCGGAGCATTTCGGGCCGATCGGCCAATTCGACAAAAACAACACTTCGTTTTTTGAAACCTACGTGATTTTCTGATGAGTCGACTGGCCCCAGATAGAGAGCGCGTTCCCGAAAAAAGGCTTTCGTTTGGTCGGCGGCGGCCCCCCAAAGATGAAGGAATGTCATTCAACCGTTTATCAGGTTCATTAGTTCTACTGTCTCACTTTTATCTCAAAGGCTTGATGAACACAAAGAAAGAATGATTATGAAAGCTAAAAGAAAAATATTTCTGGATTGCGCTTCCAATGCCGATCCTTGTGCCCTTGTGGTAAATTAAGTGAGACAGTAGAAGTAGATACGAATTTTGAGCGGATACGTTCACTTCAACATTTTTTTCCACACTTTTCTCGATCCACTAAATCTTTACAA
>MNYA01000387.1 GCA_001872985.1 bacterium CG2_30_54_10
GCTTGCGCTCCTCGCAATGACACACCTTCTTCGTTGATGCGCTGCCACTGCTGTTCTATCGACCGGCTACCTCTTTTTTGGAATGCGCCCGCGAGCGAAGCGAAGCAATCGCATCCTTCACTTTGAGATTGCTTCGCTTCGCTCGCAATGACATGTCTCTCATTCGCAAAATTCGGTATCAATTAGCGTGGGACACCACCCAGATTTCTCCCTTCGGTCGAAATGGCAGCATCGTTTGTCATTCCGAGCGAATGAGAGGAATCTCTTGCGCCAGGAACCATTGAGTTTCCCCGAATTATTGAGTAGCTACGTGGCGCCGTTGTGTTGATTTTCGGGTTGTGGAGCCGGGTCAGAAGTGCGATAGCCAATTAAAGAAAAGGCTTTTTTCGATTTCGTCGTTGGAAACGAACGTTTTGTGCCATTCCCGTTTGCTTTGGTAGCCGATCTCCAAGCCTTGGGAGGCGGAAAGCACCTTTTCCAGGGCGACGCGCCAGGTGTTTCGGGTATACGATGAATAGATCAGATCCTGAAATTCCTTGTAATCGTAATCATCCCATTCATCTTTCAGGTGAAGCAGGAATGTTTTGGTGATTGGGTAATCATAGCCAAAAATGGCCTGGAACTGATTCGAGTCAGGGTAGAAAGTTCTCGGCGATCCATATCGGGTAAATGCCTCGTTCAGATAGAGGCTGGCAGCGGAACGGCCATATTTATAATATATTTCGAATATAACAGAATCGATTCGATAGTCGTATTCCTTGTGAGTGGCGTATTGATAGAACTCATCGGAAAAAGTGTAATAATAAGTGAATCGAGGGTCTTCCTGATAGGTGATCGTGAGAGTCGCCCTGTTCGATGCATGATCGAAAAGGAAATAAGTGTCAGACTCTTTCTGGTTTTTCCGCTTGTAGAGAGCGTCTTCGAATGTCGCCTTGACGTTGTCAAGGACATCCCAAGCCAGTTTGAAATTTCCAGTGGGTTGAAAATACCCGTTGTCGAGGCTGGTTCGTTTTCTGGTTCTGAGATCGGCCTGCAGGGTCAAATACATATCTCCGCGCGTGACCTTCGAAAGGTATTTTGCCTCAGGCTCGTCCTCGCCGGGTTTTCGGGTCCAGGTAGTGTAGTAGTCCATCGCCTTCCTCTGGGTTGTTCCGGTGGGAAACTTTTCGAAACTGGATTTTTCACCGCGAAGGGCATTGCTGATGGGAGTGTATCGGATCCGCTCAGGAAGAAAGCGTGAAAAGTCGACAACCAATGCACCTTCCTGATAATCCTGGGATGCGTCGTTGGGGTAGTTCCGTTCCTCATACGTGCCTTCCATTCCGAGGCTGGTGTCTTGGTTGATCTGATGATTGAACCTGGCCTTCCCCAGGTTCGACAGGTAGTCCCAGACATTGTCGATCGGGATTCGGTAAACATTGTTGAAATAATCGAACTGGAGAACGTCTGCGTCTCCCAGAGCGACTCCGTAGGTTACATCCACCAAATGATCGAGATACTTGTACTTGTAGGAATCCAGTGAATATGAGTCGTAATCCTCAGGGCGGTAACCCTGATAATGCAGGGTCTCCTTGATGTCGAAATAATGAGTTCCGCCGAATGTCCATTTCAATGCGAGGTTCATGTCGTTCACGCTGCTGTAAAAGGTCTTGTCATACGACCTGGGCTGGGTCAACTCCTCGAACGTATCAGATGCGTAGGTCAATTCGTAATAGTCTTTGCGGGTGCTGTCGGCGCTGCTTTTCGATTCAAATTTGAAATCGAGTTTAAACTTGTCGGCTTCCTGGGCATTTGATGGAACCTCACGAGCAAAAAGCAGCGCCAAAACCAGCACGAAGGACAAGCTGATTCGCGAACTGCTCCGGTTGATTCGAGAAGTTTCGATCATGATTCCTGGAAAAATATGCTTTTCCACCCCACCCCTTTTTCGGCAGGTGAGGCGAAACCGTTAATGGGGGTCGCGTGTAATACAGAGCGCAGAAAGATTTTTGGTAGTGGGCTACATTGACTTTTCGTAAGAGTTTAACGGTTTGAAAGAAGGAGAACGAAAGAATTTAGGAGAAGTGGAGATAGAGGAAATGATGAATGATGAATGATGAATGATTTTTCCCAAAAAGCTAAACTTTTATGACTTTTCACAGGATGGAAAGTCAATCTTGGACACCACCGGAATTCCCATGAACGTGAATTTGGTGTAAAATCACAAGAGATGCCAAGCCCAAGATAAGGATTTTGTATTATTTGTCAGTCGCGGCCAGACATGTCCAAGAGGGAAACACTTCTTCTTCCGCAATTCCCCCCTCTCCAGCTTTCCTGGGAGAACGGGTCATTCGTCATCGATTCCATCCCCGAATGGATCGGAGGTTATCTTGGGCTCGCCCCAACCGACCTGGTTGGAAAAAATCCTGAAGAAGCCCTGGAACCTTTTCTTCCAGGGCTCATCACCCTGGCCAACCAAGTGATTTTCAGCAGACAGCAGATCCAGGATCTGCAAGCCAATTTGACCGATCGAAAAGGTCAAAAACACCCTGTAACCCTGACCGCCTCATACAAGGAAACCCCAGAAGGGCGGAAGTTCGCAATCTTCGAGTTTCAGGAATCTCCTACCGCAACCGGGCCTGAACTTCCGGATGTTGAGAAGTCGGTTTTCTTCGGACTTGTGGGATTTTCTTCCGGAATGCAACGGGTTTTCAACAAAATAAGACTTTACGGAGCCTCCGATGCCCCTGTTCTTGTAAACGGCGAGACCGGCTCCGGAAAGGAAGGCGTTGCCTTCGCCCTCCACCATGTCAGCAAACGCAGAAACGGTCCATTCGTGACGGTCAACTGCACTGCGATAACTGAAACCCTGTTTGAAAGCGAGCTTTTCGGACACGAAAAAGGATCCTTCACCGGAGCTATCAGGTCGCATCGGGGAAGGTTCGAGCGGGCATCCGGAGGAACGTTGTTCCTCGACGAGATCGGAGACCTTCCTGTCGCTTCACAGGCGAAATTGCTTCGAGTCCTCGAAGAAGAGAAAGTCGAGCGGGTAGGATCGGAGCAATCGGTGAAAATCAACGTCCGTATCGTTGCAGCCACGAACCGCAACCTCGAGGAGGCCTGCTCTCTCGGCAGTTTCAGACCGGATCTTTTTTTCCGGCTGAATGCGCTTCAGATCAGAATTCCGCCGTTGCGCGAGCGTATTGGGGACATCCCATTGCTGATCCGGCATTTCGTGCGCCTGTTCAACGACAAATATCATCGGCATGTGGTCGGCCTGACCAGGGAAGCGATCGGCGTCCTCGAAAGTTACCAGTGGCCGGGAAACATTCGTGAACTGCGCAACCTGCTCGAACGGCTTTTCGCGGAAAACCAGACAGACGCGATAAACCAGCGAGCCTTGAAGGAGTGGGTGGAGGAGCGGGTCAACGCCGCCCGATTTGCCCGCACCAACCCAAATGTAACCATTCTTCCCTACAATCGAGCCATCCCGCTGGATATGACAGGCTCGAAGAACGTTCAAGGCAAGCCATGGGACGAAACCTGCCGGCGCGAGGAGCGCGAGGAGCTTGATGAGTCCGCCATCCGGAGGGCATTCGCGGAAACCGGCGGGAACATCACCAAAGCCGCCGGCGTGCTCGGAGTCCACAAAGCCACATTCTACAGATTAATGAAAACCCTGAAACTCAGCCGCTCAGACCTGAAATAAGCCGGAAGTCAGGAGCCAGGGGGCGCGGGGTCAGGCGCAGGCGCAGGCGCAGGCGCGGGGACGGGAACGGGGTCAGACGCAAGCGCGGAGGCAGGGGCAGACGCAGGCGCGGGGACGGGGACGGGGTCAGGCGCAGGCGCAGGCGCGGGCGCAAGCGCGGAGGCAGGCTCGGGCGCGGGCGCGGGCTCAGGCGCGGGGGCAAGGACGGGCCCACCCTGGGGGGCCAGACCGACTTTGTTGCGGCCGGAGTGTTTTGCGCTGTAGAGGGCTTCGTCGGCGGCTTTGATCATCTCGGCAGTCGAGTCAGCGTTGTTGAAAGGCATGGAGCTGACCCCAAGGCTGATCGTAACTTTCAAAAGCCCCTTCGGTCCGGGGTATTCGGCGAGTTCTACCCTCTGACGCAGGCGCTCGGCGAAAAGTGCAGCGCCATCCATGTCGGTTTCAGGCAGGATCACCGCAAACTCCTCGCCTCCGTATCTGGCGGCCATATCGGTATCCCGGATCGAAAGCCGTAAGCATTTGGCCACCTCGCGCAAAACGAGATCGCCCGTCTGATGCCCCCAAGTGTCGTTGAACTTCTTGAAATGATCGATATCCGTCATGATGATTGACAACGGTTTCTCGTAACGTTTGGACCGTCGGAACTCTTCCTCCATTCGCGACTGAAAGTGCCGGTGAACGATCAGGCCTGTCAATCCGTCGATAGTAGCAAGATTGTACAGCCGCGCCTTTTCTATTACAATCGCGGCTTGGTTGGCCATTGTATTCGCGAGTTCCAGGTCTTCGCTATTGAATGTTCCGATGACCTTGTTAACGATATTTACAACACCGATTGGGGTTTCTTTTACCTTCAACGGAACGCAGATGATCGATCGGATAGCCTGGTCTGAGCGGGGCAAAGCCTTGAACTCAGGCTCCCGGCTAACATCCGGAATCAGTCTCGGAATTCCCTTTGAGAATGCCTCACCGGCGATTCCTTCGCCGATTTTGAACTGTTCTTTGAGTTCGGGGTCGAAGCCCCCCGCCTCGTCCGCCCCCACGATCACGGCCTGCTCGACAAGGTTCTCATAGCCTTCGTCGAGAAGCAGAAGCGATCCACGTTCGGCCCCAAGAACCTCGACCGCTTTTTTCAGGATGTCATCGAGAGTCTGGGAAAGATTGCCCATGAAGTTGACCGCTTCGCTGATTTTATTGAGGATCGAGAGCTCGCGAACTCTCTTTTCAAGTTCGAGGTTTATATGCGCCAATTCCCGGTTGCGCTGCCCGAGAACGACGAACTGCTGGATCAGTCTTGTGATCGCCCATTGCGCCGGCAGGAGAATGATAACCGGGATGACCTCAAGGACAAGTTCGTAACGGAAGCCGATATTGGCAGCGACCATCCAGCCCAAGAACAACAGCATCGTGAACAGGTTCCCGACCATACCGAGGCCACGGGCGAGTACCATTGCGACCACGAGAGCCGCGAAAACAAGCAGGATCGCTGAACCAACCGGGGGAAGCCGGGAAAAAGTCCGCCCGCTCACGATGGTCTGAAAAAGATGCGCGTGGACTTCCATTCCGAGGAGGACACCGAATGGACAGAATTTCCGGTCCTCGGAAGTGCCTTTGGAGCGGGTTCCGACCATGACCGCCTTCCCTCTGAACAGATCCGGCCGAAATTTTCCGTCGAGAACCTCATGATAGGGAATCTCATCGAAAAACCCCGTCTGGTTGGCATAGTTGATCATGAAGGACGAGACGGGCTGATCGTGTCTGGGCCATTCCCGGTGAGTGAATACGGGAAGGAAATGCTCTCCGAGTCTGACACCGCGCTCGTCGGAGGTCAGCGTCTGACCTAGAAAGCGGGAGGCCATAACTACACCGAGCGGGAAGAACGTCTCCCCGGCGGCCTTGTTTTCTAAATAGACATAGCGCAAAACCCCGTCAGGATTCATCTTCTTGAATTCCATATCGATGAAACCTTCACCGGAATGGGCTTTTCGAAGTTCGGGAAGAGGAACCTCGGCCTTGTTTCGATCGACGAACTCCATGGTTTCATTGTCCCAGACCTGTTTACGCTCTATAACGACCGGCAGCAGGACGTTTCCTGTTTCCTTGATGGACTTCACGAACTCCACGTCGTCTTCGGCGCCATAGGAAGAGGGCTCGTTGAAATACATATCGAACCCGATGACGCATGCCCCGGCCTCCTTGAGCCTCTTTGCAAGACGCCCGTGAACAGCTCTGGGCCAGGGCCATGGCCCCAGCCGGGCCAGCGATTCGTCCTCGACCACGACGAGAACCATGTCCTTGGCAAGCGGAAGCCCGCCTCGCGATTGAAACCGCAGGTCGATAGTCCGGTTTTCAAAATCGGACATTACGCCCACGTAGAACGTCAAAGCGACACCAAGCCCAAGAAATAGTCCGAGATAGACTTCCCAGGTTCGCAGGATCGATCTGCGAACACCCTTTTCAGCGCTCAGGGATTTGGGGAGGCTCATCGCGGCCGATTGCTTCGCTTCGATCGCAATGGTAACTTCTCACTTGGCGGCAGCTCCGGGGTTTACTATTTGAACCCGAAGCTTCTTCATTTCGCGGAATGTCTCGTGAAAAAGTCGATCGGAGCGAGGATAAAGCTTCAATGCTTCTCTGTAACTCCGGATCGCCTTTTCGATTTGCGCCTGATCGCGATACTTGTCGCCGCGTGCCTTGTACAAGTTGGCTAGGTTTCTCCGCGATGTCAGGAACTTGTCCTCGTAGATGTTCGCGCTCGAGTAGGCCGGAGACAGGGGATCGTTTTGAGTGAAGGAGGAATAAAGGTCCAGAGCCTTCTCGTAATCATTAATTGCGGTGGCCCAGGTCTCCGGAGCTTCGATTTCCTCAGCATCGTCCGAATCCGATTTTGGAAGCTTCGCGACGATCGAGTCCCGGATCTGGGTGAAGAACGCGCGATAGACAATATCTTTCTCGTCGAGAAGAAGCAAGGCCCGTTTTAGAGTGTTGTTCGCATAGGTGAAGTGCCCCATCTGGACCGCGCGGTGAACCCGACCGAGATACGGCTTAATCAGATACCGCCTGCACTCTCTCAGACATTCCCGGATGTAAATCACGAACCGATGTTCCGGTGGAAGGCCGGAAATTGTCTTCAGAGCCTCTTGGTATTCGAGGATAGCTTCAGCATGGTTTCCGGCGCGACGGAAGTCATCCCCGCGTTCAACGAATGGAGAGAGTTCCTGATGAAGTTCATGGTCGCGGTTTTTCAGTTTGGCCTTGTCGAGGAGGCACTTCACCTCATCAATGAGCTTGACATCATCCTCGGCGGCAAGGTTCATCGCCTCCTCAAACTCATCGACAGCCCGTTCGTAATCCTTGTTTTTCATTGCCCCCGTTCCCCAATCAAGATGGGCGTGGGCAAGCTGGGTGTTCACCTCCACCAGATCGCGCTCGATCGACTGTTTTAGAACTTTGTCGTCGGCCGTGATCAACTCGTAATCATCTTCCGATTCGATTCGCTTGAACTCCTCGCTAGCTTTCTCATAAGCGATTTTCGCTTGCCCCCACTCTTTGTTTTCCTTGGAAACATCGCCATCGGCCTTGTAGGACTCAATCATCTGTTTGCTTTCATCATTCATGGTTCTTCTCCTTCGGGGATCTTGCCCGCCGTGCGGGCCGGTTGATTTTTCTTGAGTTTGAGACGGTTGGCTGCGTTCTGGGAATCAAAAAAGTTCAGGCCGTCATTGGATGGAGCACCCCCGGCCTTCCCATAGGCATCCGCGGCCTTTTTGAAATCCTTTTTCTGATAGTGTACATACCCGAGCAGCGACCGGGCATCCGGGTTTTCTGAATCAATTTTGAGCAAACGATCGAGCGTTTTCTCGGCCATGGAATACTCTTCTTGCTGAACTTGTACAAGCGCCAGATTCCAATGGACGTGGGGGGACCCCGGATATTTTTTCAAAAGTGCCATGAAATCACGTTGGGCAAGGGCATACCGCCCGGCTTCCATCTTCCGCTTGGCTTCCTTATAAGTCGGATCGTTCTCCGGATCGGAAAGTTTTTCGGCCCCTGCGTTTTTCGACGGCAAGCCCATTGCAACTCCCTTTGCATTGCTGTTGTTTCGGCCGGAGAGCTCGACAATCCGGTTAACCTGGGGGAGGAAACTTGATTTCGGAAAAGTCCGGGCGAACATTCCGCCCCATTCGATCGCCGCGTTATAGACCTTCAAATATGCCCTAAGGCGGATTGCCTCGAAATACGCTCTTTCAACGAAAGGCGACGAAGGAAATTTCGACAGAAGTTTGTCGTAGAGTTTGCATGATTCGATGTACTCTCCAAAACGAGCAGTGTCGCTGGCCATGGTAAAGAGGATCCGGTCATTCTCAGGGGCATGAGGATTCCGCTCAAGGGTCTCCTGGGCCTGAAGGATCTTGGTGGCCAAGGCTTCGCGCTGCCGCAATGACAGAACACCGAAATCGAAAAGGTCCTTGGTCGTCGCCCCCGCAGGCGGAGTGGCGGAGATAGGCCGGTTTTTTGGCAAAGACTTAGGAAGCACTGCGGATCGGGCAGGAACAGACTCGGCCACAACCGCGCTTTTCTGTTGGGCTTGGCTTAAAGCTTTGTCCGGGGTTTCATCGGGGGTTTCGGAATACCGCTCCGGTTGGAAAGAACCTGGAGGGCCATCGACAGATGCAGCATCGACGGGTTCATCCCGAATTTCTTCAGAGGCGGGATCCTCGTCTGGAAGAGAGTCTTCGGCCGAAACGACCGCATCCTCACCGCGAGTTTTTACCGCCGGCGAGAGGGAGCGGCGGCGAGAGGCCGGCTTTGTTCCAGCTTCGGGAGGAGCGGGGGCGGGGCGAGGAGTCTGCTGCAAAACTTTGGTTTCGGCGGATTGTGTGAGAACTTTTGCGAAGGCAGGGGTATTTTCGGGTTCGGCATTGGAGACAGGCGATTCAGGTGAAGATATGGCACTGCGGGCATCGGTAGATTTCATCAGGAGTCGGGCGAGTTGGACGTATGGACTTTCCCCGTACTTCTGAATGATCTCACGGCAAAGACGGCGGGCACCCTGTGGACTGCCAAGCCGATCGAAGCATTGGGCAAGGCGGTAACGGGCCTCAGCCTGCTCGTCATTTGTCAGATCTGATTTGAGGAGGATCTGGTAGACTCCGCGGGCTTTCCGGGATTTCCCGGATTCGAGCAGGCAGTCACCGAGCATGAACAGAGCAAGGGACTGCTGAGTGTCGTTGCGGGTGTTTCCGATGGCTTCTTCAAGAAGTTTGACTGCCCGATCGAGCTGCCCGGAGGCTCGAAGCTTGAGGGCCTGTCCCATGAGATCGGTCGTCTTCTTGTCGGCAAAGATCTTGTCTGGAAAAGCGAAAACGATCGAAAGGAGAACCGCTCCAAGGGCAAAACAACGGGGAATGTTGTTC